>JAUXWL010000657.1 GCA_030680155.1 Anaerolineales bacterium | reverse complement strand
TTTATTCCAGCGTCACAATATATTCATGGATCAAATGCGCATATCGGTTTTGCAGTCGGATGAAATGATTCTGGATCGCATCCGCTTCGGAGCCTTCGAGCACGAGGAAACGCCCCTTCTCCACGCCTTCGCGCGCGATCTCGCGGCAAACTGCCTCAGTGACGAGTTCCGCCAGAAGCACCTGACCAGCCACGGTGGAGTCGAGGCGGTTGTTTACATCCAAATAGTTTTTCACCGAAGGCGCAGCGGTGGCAATGACAATGCTCGAGTTGACGCGGTCATAATACACGCGCTGGCGCGGATCGGTGCGGTCGTCAAAACGGATGTCGGTGAAGAGGGCATTGCTGCCACGCATGGGCGGCGTGACAAGCGCCTCTTTTTTCGAATGTACCTGCACGATGGCTTGCGCGCGGTTCTTGCCAAGATAGGCCGTCAGCGTACCTTCACCGCCCACCTGCCGGCCTTCCACCCGCACCCGCGCCTCCAAAATGTTCGGGTCGGTTTTGTGCGGCTTGAACGTCGCTTGCGGATGCAATACGATCACTTCGGGACTGCTGGAAATGATGCTCGCCGTTGCATTGGTGGGCTTGCCCTCTGCCGCAACACGCAGCATCAACGTGGATGTCTGACCTGTTTGCACATACATCCGTTCGGGGAAAAATCCCATGCCCGATTCGGGTAATTCAATTTGCCTGCCTGTGGTGTCGCGCTGTTCGCGCAATTCTGTCACCGCGATCGTGTTCAATTCATGCAGGGCGCGGTCGATTTTCTGGCGCAGTTTTTTATCAAGTTTCGTCTGCTCATCATGGATGGCATGTTCGCGTTCCGCCTGGATGATCGGGTCCAGTTTGCTTTCCACGGCCAGCTTCAACGCCTTCGCAAACGGATGCGTCCAGTTGATGCCGTCACGCGTGGCGGTCAGCACGGGTTCGTCGTTCTTCAACAGGTCATGCAAATAATCGCATTGGATCGAGCCGTAGAAATAGCCCGCGTACGGGTCATTCTCGAACTTGAGCATCGTCAGCGAAATGACGATGTCCCTGCTGATGACCAGCAGACCGCCGTCGGCATAATCGCCTTCCTCGCCGCGTGTGGAGAGTTGGATGGCGGATCGAAAGACCTCCAGTTTTGCCATGGCAGGATATCCTTCGATGGAAAATGTTTGCTCCTGCACCTGCTCGCCGATTGGAGCCTTGTACCTGAGTTCGTTTTCCTGGCGCAGTTTCCCGTCCGAGCCGATCTCGCGCAGTTTGATTCTACGCTTCGGGTTGCTCATGATCGGGCGCAGTTCAAAATGGCGCTGTAAATAATTCCGCAGGTTGTTGAATTGCGGCATCTTCACATCGTCGCGCGAAACCGTAATTTCGATGACCGTTCCATTGCCTTCAGGGATGTTATATTTTTCGCGCAGGGCCAGGCTGGCATAGATGGGATCATCCAAATCAAACGTGGGGATGCCCTTTTTCAGCAGCAGCGAGCAGGAATAAAAATAACTTCCCTTGAACGAACGCACATGCCCGTATCCCAACCCGAAAATGGAATCCTTCAAGCCGCGTCCCCACATGCCGCGCACGTGCTGGTCTTCCTTGAGTCCGCTGGTTGCTTCGCCGTAGGTACCCACCACCCTGTCCATGCGTTTGTCGGTCATGCCTTCGGCAAAGTCCAGCACACGGATGATCGAATTCTTGTGCCGTCTCTGCACCTCGATGATCATCTCGCCGCTCGATGAACCGCCCGATTGTTCCAAACGGGAATAGCTGTCATTCGCATTGGTGATGATCTCCACCAGCGCGCGCATTACATCCTTACGAATCGCCTGATCCGCCTGCTGAATTGCCACGCGGTCGGCGTACTGTAATTTTCTACTGCTTACCATATAAACCTTTCGTTATCGCTTCTTCTTTGCGGATGACTTCAACAAAGGCGCAAATCCACCTTCGCAATATTCAAAAAATGGGATCAAGTCCGCGCGGTTATGGATGCCGGCATAACGCTTGAACAATTCAAGATTCCGCTTCAAGGTCTCTGCCGATGACTCCATCGTGGCGAACAGCATATTCCTGAAATCGAATTCGCTGATCTTCGCCTTCGCGCCGAGCTTCTTATATAACCGATACGCATCCGAACGCTCCACCATCGTCACCACTTTGCCCGCCTTCACTTTCTCTTCCTTCGAGACGATGGGCTTTTCTTCCACTTTGACTTTCCTGC
>JAUXWL010000650.1 GCA_030680155.1 Anaerolineales bacterium | reverse complement strand
CGCTTGGGCGAGACCGCGCGCGCCGAAGCCAGTCTGCGGCAGGGCATGGAGATCGGTCAGCAATTGGGATTGGCGTCGTACGAACAGTTGATGGCGACGGGCTATCTCGCCTACAACCTGTGCGGACAGGGTCGCGTAGAGGAAGCTCGTCAACTTGCAGAAGGCGCGTTGTGGTCGTACACAGGCAACCCCGATACGTATGAGGCGTACGTCTGCCGCAGTGTGCTGGCGGATGTTGCGCTGGAGAATCGTCAACTCGAAAAAGCCGAGCGTCTCTACGCTGAGTTGATCGAAGTTGGCGAACGCAGGCAATTTCGCATTCCACTGGCGATGGTGTATTTCGGGCTGGCATACATCCATCTTGAAACTAAACGCGCTGAAAGCGGATTGGAGTATGCACGCAAGGCGTTGCTTCTCATTGAAGCATCTCGCACCTTCCAACTTTTTCTTGATCAAGGCATCCGTTCGCAGGTTGTGAGTGAGGCGTTGATCCGCGCGGGCGAGAAGAGTCCATTTCTTGAACGCGTGCTTGAAAATCTGCCAGAGAATCCAATTGAAGTTTCGATTCAGGATCGTTACTCGATCCAGGTACAGTGTTTTGGAAATTTCCGCGTTTTGTTAAATGGTGGGGAGGTTGCACAGGACCGCTGGGTTTCTGCCAAGGCGCGCGACCTGCTGGCATATTTCGTCACCATGCGCGGCGAAAAGATGCCCGCAGATAAAGTCTTCGACGCGATCTGGGGCGAAAAGGAACGCACCAGCCGCACAGCATTTCACACCGCCTTGTCGCGCCTCCGCAGCGCCCTCAAAACCGGGGACGATAGCCCAAGATTGATCCTCGTGGAAGTCGGGGAGTATTGGCTGGATTCCGCCCGCTTTACGATAGATGTGGATGAGTTCAATTTATCGATTGCCAAAGCACGCTCTGCAACGAACAGCGATACTGCTGCAGAATGGCATGAGCGCGCAGTCTCGTTATATCAAGGGGAATATTTACAGAACCTGTATTACGAATGGGTCTTCCCTGAACGCAGGCGTTTGGCGCAAGCCTGTTTGAATGCTTTGCAGGAATTAGCCGCATATCACCTCACCATTCAATCGCCAAGGAAAGCTGTTGAATACATCGAGAAAGCCATCCCGCTGGATGTATTAAATGAAGATTTATATCGCCTGTCCATGCGGGCGTATGCGGAGGCGGGGGATCGTTCCAATGTGGCGCGCGTCTATGCCGAGTTACAGAAATTACTGCAAAGCGAATTGAACGCAGACCCAATGCCAGAGACGGTAAATTTGTATCAGGCATTGATGGGTGGGAATCTGTCAAAAAAGTGACCGTTCCCCACGTGCCAGGGTTCGGCGCCGGTGTATGATTCGGTATGATCAGCATAAAGCATGAGAACATGAAATATCTGATGAGAAGTTGGGAAATAGAAAAGAAAAAATCTGTTCCACTTGAATAGATTTTGTTTTATGCCATACCATTTATGACAATCAATTGATTGTCATAAAACCAAAGACTCTTTCAAATCAAGAACCACAGGTTCAAACCCTGCCCCCGCTGCTGGAAAAGACCGCCAGCGCCCTGAGTAGATCGAAACGCAAAAAAAACATATATTGTTATAATCCTTCCCATGCGTTTCAACTTATTCCGACAATCCGATATTCCTGAAAAATACCGTCCCAATTTCACAAACCTCTATCTCGATATTGCCTGGTTTGGTGTTTTGAGCGGCACCGCCATCAACTTTCTCAACGTGTACGCCACACGCCTCGGCGCGAGCGGCTTGCAGATCGGCTTGCTCACCGCCACATCCGCCATCGTCAGCCTGTTCCTCGCCATCCCCGCCGGTCACTGGGTCAGCAAACGAAAAACCGGACAGGCGGTCTTTTGGTCGTCCATCGCCTTTCGCATCGGCTACTTCCTGTGGATTCCGCTCCCCTGGCTCTTCGACGCTCAAGGTCAGATCTGGGCGCTCATCAGCCTGACCTTTCTCATGGCGATTCCCCTCACGCCGCTCGGTGTCGGCTTCAATGCCCTCTTCGCCGAAGCCGTCCCAGACCGCTTCCGCGCGCGCGTGGCAGGCACACGCAACGTCACCTTCGCCATCGCCTACATGTTCACCTCCCTCATCTCGGGATACCTGCTCAAAGCCATGCCCTTCCCCGCAGGCTACCAGATCGTTTTTGCGATTGGCGCCATCGGCGCGGCGCTGAGCAGTTACCACATCTTCCACGTCCGACCTGTGCAGGATGACACCGCCCCGCTTCCCCCCCCGCCGACGTCTGACTCTGAATCCCAAACAGAATCTCCCCGCGGCATCGCCGCCATCCTCCGACTCGATATTTGGAAAACCCATTTCAAGAACGTCCTGCTGGCATTGTTCATTTTTCATCTCGTGCATTACCTGTCCAATCCCATTTACCCGATCTTCAACGTGCGCGTCCTCAACCTAAACGATAGTCACCTCGGCAATGGCATGGCGCTGTACTACCTGTCTGTGCTGATGACATCCACCCAATTGGGACGTATCGTCAATCGTTACGGACACAAAAAGGTGACGGGCTGGGGTGTGGCGGGCATGGCATCCTACCCCATCATGCTGGCATTCGCGCAAAACGTCCTGCACTATTACGCGCTCTCCTTCCTCGGCGGCTTCCTGTTCGCTCTGGTCAATGGCGCCTATGCCAATTATATGCTCGAGAACATCCCGGCACATGACCGTCCGTCACACCTGGCGTGGTATACCATCATGTTCAACCTTGCCGTGCTGAGCAGTTCCATTGCAGGCCCGCTGATCGCGGATGTGATGGGACTCGCCCCCGCTTTGATCCTCTTTGGCGTTTTGCGAATTGTTGCAGGTGTCATCCTGCTCAAATGGGGATAGTTTGGGAGCGCAGGAGCTTGCGCCAGCAAGCTGGCTGACTCCAAAGCCCAAATCATTCCATGCTAAAATCATCTCGTGACTGAAAATATTAAAATCATCGCCACCAATCGCAAAGCCAGTTTTGAATACACCCTCATCGAGAAGTTCGAGGCTGGCATCTCCCTACAGGGATCGGAGATCAAATCCATCCGCGCAGGGCAAATTAGCATTCAAGAATCCTACGTGGACGTGCAGAACGGTCGGGAAGCCTGGCTGCTTGAAGCGCATATCGCGCCCTACGAACAAGCGGGCAAGTTCTTCAACCATGAACCGCGCCGCAAACGCCGCCTGCTCCTGCATAAAAAGGAAATCCGCGAGATGTGGAACAATGTCCGTATCAAAGGCATGACCATCGTCCCGCTGCGTGTCTATCTAAAAGACGGGCGTGCCAAAGTGGAGATCGCCATCGCCAAAGGCAAGAAAGCCTACGACAAACGCGAAACGATTGCCAAGCGCGATGAAGCGCGCGATAAAGAACGCGCAATGCGGGTTAGGTAGTTGGATGGTTATGTAGTGATGTAGTTTGGCAGTTATAGTATTGCTCTGCGAAAACTACGCCAGCCGCGACCATTCTGCGCAGTACCGCAAGACCTGCCCTGAGTGGATCGAAGGGTTTATCTTGCCTGTCAGGGCGCAACATGAATTTTGCAGTACCACAAGATTTATCTTGCCTGCCAGGGCGTAAAATTAATTTTGCTGTACGAACCGCGCTACACGAGGAAACTAAAAAATGTCCCCTTCAACCATTGGTGGAATTAATTTATTGCCCGACCCTGAAAAACGCGCCATCTACGCGAAGTACATCCCGCAGGCGTTGCTGGAAAAATTTGAACTGCCTCCGCTCACATCCGCGGCGGGATATAACCTGCTGCAATTCCGCTTCGCAAGAGGGTCCACCGATGTGGAGATGCGGCTGTATCACGAGATCAATTTCCCTGACCCCATTCTATATGCCCACTTAACTGATACGATGAACGGGCAAATTCACGTTCTGCTTTACATTCTCAACGACCCCGATGCTCCCCGTTTTGACGTGGATAAAATGCCCGACGGCACGCCGACCAAGTTTGGGATTTTGAAGCGCAATGTTGAGGCGGAGATCAAGGCTCGTGAAGCGGGACTGGCTCCAGGTCAGGTGCGACGCGGATTGAAGATGCTCGGTCAGGCTGTGGAAGCGTTCGAGGATTTTGTCGCCACGCTGGGGCATGACATGTATTTCGTCGAGCCGTTGTATTATCACAATGCAGTCATCTTCGAACGATATGGCTTTGCCTACCAAATGGGCAAACGCCTGATGGACAGCATCCATGCGGGCTTTCAACCCGGCGGCGACCTTCTCGCCCACCTCGATGCCTCGACCCCGTTCCGCAAGCCCGAAGCCGCAGACAGCATCCGCAAACGCTCATGGGCGATCCACGATGGGATCCTTGGCGAGCCATTCACGAATGTGACGATGTATAAGCGGATTGGAAAATCGGCGGGGATCAATACGACGCAGGACTGTAAGTGGTAGGGGAATGTATTACTGAATTTCAGTCTCGCAATCGGTGAATAGATCCGTTCCGCCGCCGCCGATACAAACATCACTGCCACTGCCGCCGTTGATGGTGTCGTCTCCACCGCCGCCGAGGATGCAGTCATCGCCGCCCAAGCCGTCGATTGTGTCTGCGCTGGCGCTGGCGAGGATCAGGTCATTGCCTGCGGTGCCGGTGATCGTCCCTGTGCCAGTGATGAGGGTGGTCACGGAGATACCCGAACACGCAGATGGTTTCAGATGATTGATATTGAATGAAACGGACTGCGCGGCGATACGCGTGGAGGGAATGGTATTGGTGGCGGCAACAGCCGTCAGGGAGGTCATGATGACCAGCGCAACCAGCCCAAAGATTAAGGCGCGAAGCGGGAATCGTCGTCTCATAATTTTATCTTTCGCAGTACGGTTGTGTCGCCTGGCTCAGTCACAAATTCAATAGCTCCGCTGCGAATGACGTATTCAACCTCTACTGATGGGGGTCGGGGAACTTCAACAGGCTCGCGTCTGGGCTTATCAATTGGCGAGGGTTGTGTTGCTTCAATTTCCTGGCGAACAGGCTGTTGGAGCAAAGTCTCCCATTGTGGCGGCAGTGGAATGGGCATGGGGGAGAATTCCGGCTGTTCAGTTGTGGGCGGCGCAGGTGTGATCGGCGGTTGAGCAGGGGGTTCGGTTTGGGGAGCGCCTTTTCTGCCCGTGGTGATGACATAACGATAGGTTGCGCCGCTGCTTTGAACGAGATAGTAATGCAGGAAAGCCCGCTGCATGTGAAGGATCATGGTTCCATGACGTTCGGCAAGCCTGGCGAGATCATCCATGGCAGCCACATCAATGGTCGTGGCGGAAGGCGCAAAATCCTGTTCATACACATCCATGAGCATGGAGCCGTACTTCAAACGGATCAGCGCATCCTGACTCTGAGCCGCGGTTTGGTAAATTTTCAGACCGAAGTATGCGAACCCAAGGGTTGAAAAGACAAAGCCGAGCAAGGCAACAAAGCGCGCGATCCAAATGGGAAGAGCGAAGCCAAGGAGAGAGATCGCATTGAATGTGGATTCAGTCCCCCGTGCCAGCCCCGGTTGCGAAGAGCGCATGGGGTCTCCCTGCGATTTATTGGCAGCGAGATAAAAATGGATCTTGTCATATCGAAAAACAAGGCTGGGAGAAAACGCATCGGTAAGTTGAGTCCCATTCACATCGGCTGTAAAGGCTGTATCTGCGACGATCTCCATGGTGTAGGTAATTTGATTCAACCCGGCTTGCTGCTCGACGAGATTCACAAGGGACTCAACCTGGCACAGATCCAAGGCTGCCAGGGTGAAATAGGAATTTCCGTTGAAGGAAGTTTCCGCATTCAATGGGATCGTGCGGACCCAGCCGCTTTGCTCATCCATGATGCGGGCGGACATTTTATGCGTGCCGTTTATCGCCTGCAGGCGGTCGCCAGTGATGGCGTAGGTGTATCCGATGTTGAGAAAACAGGTCAGTTTTGGAAAGACAGGTTCCCCGGAGCGCACCATATCCGTATCGTACACGCCGGGTGTGCCGGTTGCCGAATAATAAAAATAGCCTTCCTGCTGGTAGGGAATGTTTTCAATAGGCTGATATAACGGGCGCGTGAATGCATAAATTCCCGCCGCGAGAAAAAGCAGGGCAAAAATGCCAGAGATATATAAGGTCATCTCGGGTGTTCCGCCAAACCGAATTGGCGGAGCGTTCTTTTCATTTTTATGCGAAGAAGGTTTTTTAAACATATCGAACATCAGCACACCTCCCAGGAACCCGACCAGGAGCGACATATTAAGCGGGTGGCGCGCCCACTCAATGACCTTGCCCAATTTCGGGATGTGGAACCACAATTTCCCAACGATCTCCTCCTGCACTGGCAGATAGGAATCCAGCCAGGAGTTATTATCGCCTTTAAGAAGGTAGCGTCCCAGTTCCGTATCCACAATACGGTGGAAGACAAAACTGCCCATCTCCGCATTGCGATAAACAACCGCATCGCCTACGCCATAGATCGGCTTGGTGCGAACCAGAACCAGATCTCCACGAGAAAAGTCCGGCTCCATGCTGTTGCCGTCCACGATCGCATAGGTCACCACGCCGCCCACTTGAATTGGCGCAAACACAATTACAAGGATAATTGCAAGGAAAGATAAAAAAATGGAGACAAGGGTGGCTGGGCGGGGGATGGCAAGTGGCATAGCTTCTCAAAAGCAGGTCTGCTCCGCGAGGCTTCCGTCAACCTTCAAAGCGGAGACATCCGGCGGAGCAGACCTGTATTACTTCATGGCGAGCGTCTGTTGAATCTAGTTGCTGGCGGCAACCACACGCAGCTGATCAATTGTGGAAACGTCAAGCCCGGTTGTATCGCAAGTCCAGACTGTAGTAACCCCGACTTGGGTGCAGGCATACCAGGAGCCAGTGGTAGCCACAAGCTGAACCTCTACTTGTGCAGCGGCAGCCCCCACATCAAATGCGACACTGTCCAGCGTGGATGGGTCGGCGCCATTCAATGTGTACACAACGCTGGTGATCGTATAACCGCTGACCACTCCCAAGCCGTCACCTGCCTTGGTGGCCGGCACGGTGTTCGCTGCGGCAAATGCATACGCGGCAACGGAGAGGATGAAGACTGCGATGATAGCAAAAGCGATCTTGAAATTTCGAAACATGACTGTTCTCCTTTTGAAAATCCGTTTCTAAGCGGGTCTACAACTATGGTGGATGGGACAAACTCCCGAAGGTTGAGCAGTCATCCGAATAAAAACAGCCTGACTTCTTAAAAGCCAGGCTAAGTAACACAATCTGCGTTGTGATCTTCGGCGGCCTGGCGGTCATGGTCACTGAAGTGCGACGGTAGACCCATAGCTTTGCGTCACCGACTTTCACCGGTTTTGCCTTTATCGGATGCTGTTGATGGCATTACTATATCACCATCTTTTCTTTTAAAACTTACAAAATAATTGCAACTGTTCCAGTCCGAATATCGCCCGATGTGATTTTCGTCATCTTGTATGCAAGGGTAATTTGCTTATAATTTTGTTGATGAAGGAAGTACAAAGCAACCCATTGGAAGATTAACACGGAGCCGTTCGGTTCCGTGTTTTCATTAAAGGAGAAATCTTATGTCAAAACTCGATACCATGGTTCAGGATTTTCTGGCTCAAAAGAAGATCGCCGTGGTGGGCGTTTCGGATAAGCGCGAGACAGGCTGCAACCTGGTCTACAACAAATTCAAGGAAAATGGATATCAAGTGTTCGCGGTCAATCCGCGCATCGCATCGTTCCAAGGCGACGCCTGTTACGCCGACCTGGCAGCTCTCCCCGAAAAAGCGGATGCGGTCTTCATCCTCGCCAGCCCCAAAGTGACCGAGCAGATCGTCAACCAATGCGTGGACATGGGCATCAAGCATGTGTGGATGCACTGCATGATGGGTGTCAGGCCTGGTCTCGCAGAAAGCATGACCAGCGTCTCGCAAAATGCAGTGGAAACCTGCAACGCCAACGGGATCGCAGTCATTCCGGGGTCGTGTCCGAATCAGTTTTTGCAACCAGATTTCGGTCACAAAATGATGCGCGGGTTGTGGAGTCTGCTCGGGTTCATGAAGATAAGTGCGCACGCAAACCATGTCAGGTGACTTGCTCCCTGCGCCGTACCCATTCTGGGCACTTTACCCATATCTGGGCACTTTCCCCGGCGCAGGATTTCCCTCGCAAAACGCCGCCGAGGATGTATGCCCAGATATGGGTACGGCGGCTTGAGCGACTGCCGCTGACAACCTTTGCATGCATACGAAGATAAAGTAGGGTATTAACAAAAAAATGGGATGACAGCAATGTCATCCCATTTTTTGTTTAAGAAAAACTACTTGGTGACCGTGAGGCTCGAAATCGTATTAGCAGCCGCATTATAAGTGAAACCGCTCTTCGCAAGGTCGGTCACGGTGAAGGTCACGCTGGTGCCAGAGGACATATTGCCAGTGGAAACCGCGCATGCGCCGTTCGTGCCGGTCGTGCAGGAGGCTGTACCGGTCTTCGCGCCGCTCCAGCTACCGGTCACAACAACGCCAGAGACAGCAGCGTTATTCTGATCCAGCGCCGTGATGGTCACAGTGGCGCTCCAGTTCTTGCCCTTAGTCGATTTGGTGCCTGTCATGTTCCCGACATGCAGTTCATTCGGGTCGGTTCCACCGCCGCCGCCCAAGGCGTCAATGGCAGCCTTGGCTTGCACCAGGCCATAGCCATAGTATACATCGCGCCCAGCCGCACCGAGGTCCTGGGCAGTCTGCTGTAGAACCTGGCGGATTTCCGCATTGGTAGCGGTCGTATTGGAAGACCACACCAGCGCGGCAACTGCCGAAACATGCGGGGTAGCCATCGAAGTGCCGTCATAATATTCATATCCGCTGGCAGGTGCAGTATAGGTGCTGGATACCGCAGCAGATTGACCGAGTTTATTGGCGACCAAATACTGACCGTCTTCCTGGCTCAGGCTGATGCCAACAATGGTGGAGGAATTTCCATCACCCAGAGTTCCAATAAAACCGCCAGGAACATTGTTATAGATCGCCGCCGCCGCGCCGCCGCTCAACTGCACGTTGCGAACCTTGTCATAGAAGGAAATATCGCCGCGCTGGCAAAGGACCACCTTGCCAGACCAGGCAGCATTGGTGGCAGTACACAGTCCGCCATCGACAAGCGCGCCGCTGGCAGAGCCGCGAGCGGAGAATTCAATATGCCCGGCAGAATACGTCACACCGTCAGTGGTGAGGGAAGTGCTATCCAGATAGGGCACGGTGCTAAGTACGCCCACACCAGGAGCAGCGACTTCCACCTGACTGTTGTATTGGGAGAAATCTGCCACAACTTTATTGGCGTCGATGGCCGCCACAGACACAACTGAGTCATAGGATGCGGGATACGAATTGGCATTGGTTCCAGCATTTCCAGCCGCAGCAATCGAAAGGATGCCGTTGGTATTGTAGAGAGTGGCAAAGCCATTCTTTTCCGTATTATTGGAGCGGCTGCCGCCCAGGCTCATGCTGATAATATTAGCGCCCGCATCGCGACACTTGTACGCGGCATCGATCAACGTGGATGAATACGCCCAGGTTCCATCATTACCGAAGACACGCACCACATAGATATTGACGGTACCAGGAGTGACGCCGACCACACCCAACGCATTGTTCATCGCAGCAATGGTTCCCGCAACATGCGTACCGTGTCCATTTCCATCCTGATCCCAGGCAAGGTTACCGTTGTACCCGCTGACATTTACACCCTGAAGGTCTTCCTGGCTGGTGTAAAAACCAGAGTCAATGATACAAACCTTGCGGTTGGAAGCAGTGACCGCGCCGCCATCTACAACGCCATCACGGTTGGCGTCCCAAACATCACGCGCCTGGACCATGTCCACGCCGTAGGGGATCACCTGTCCGCCAGTGATGGAGAACAAATTCGGGCTTTCCACTGCGCTGGCAGTAACGCCAATCGGGTAACGGGGGGAATCTTCTTCAATTAAGACAACATTGGGGTTTCGTTCCAAGCCTGCCAATGCCTGAGCAGGGACGCTCACAGCAAAGGTATTCAGATCATCAAATGCATAATGGAATTCAGCCCCCACACCTTTCAAGCTATTTTCCACATTTCCTTTTTGCCCCGCTGCAAACTGAACAAAAACACGGACCTTATCATTCCCAGCGCTGGCTGGGTTGACCGCTACCAGGCTAAGCAACATGCTGGCAATCAGGGTCAGGGACACTACAAACAATCGTTTCATTTTCTCTCCTCTTGCGTGATTGAAATAATCAGGAAACTAGCGCTTCCTGTAAAAACCAAGATTGAAACGAACGGACCAACAAATCTGAAAGGCGCTGGTTATTAAAATTTATGTAGAAGTTTATGTCAACCACCAGACAGCAAATCAACCAACAGTTATGAAAGGCGGAGGTATTAAAATTCTTTTAGGAAATTATGTCAATCAAAAAATTCCTATTCGGAAATATTCAACTCCCCCATTTTTCCGTTTAATCAAGGTTGAGATTCCCCACTATCCTAAGAGAGCGTTTCTTAGTCAGACCCTAAAGGTTTTCGCCGCAAAACAGAACCATCATTTGCAAAAAAGCGTCCACAAAACGGCGTTTTCGTAACCGTGGGAAACCTTTAGGGTCTTTGCCTACGAGTTAAGAAACAGTCTCTACGGGCCAGAAGATCAAAATCAGAGGGACAGCCACAACAAGCACAATTGCTTCCAACACCAAACCCATGCGCCAGTAATCACCGAACTTATATCCACCAGGACCCATCACCAATGTATTGGACTGATGCCCGATCGGAGTGAGGAACGCGCATGATGCGCCGATCGTGATCGCCATGAGAAATGGGTCGATGGAGACATTCAACCCCTGTGCAATGCGAATGGCAATGGGCGCCATTAACACGACAGCGGCGGCATTGTTGACCAAGTCTGAGAGGAACATGGTCGCCACCAAAAGAACGATCAATGCAAAGGCGGGCGAAAATTGACTCGAAAGCCGCAAAATACCATCAGCGATCAACTGTGCGCCGCCCGTCGTTTCGAGCGCCGCACCGACGGGGATCATCGCACCGAGCAAAATGATGATGGGCCAATCCACACTTTCGTAGGCTTCGCGCAGGTTGACGATTTTTGTAACGATCATAAGAAAAACTGCGGCGGTAAACGCAATTTGCACAGGGATGAGTCCGATTGCAGCGACAATCAAAGCGGCGATAAAAATTCCCAATGCAATGAACAGTTGTCCCTTTGGGGTGGCGAGGCGCAGGTCTCGTTGAGCAAGCGGCAGGCAGCCAAGTCGATCCACCACTTCTTTGAGCGTCTCCACGTGGCTTTGCAAAAGCAGGACATCGCCATTTTGAAAGCGGATGCTGTCAAGCCGCGAGCGCAGGAGTTTGCCCTGGCGCGAGATCGCGAGCAAATTCACTCCATAACTGCCGCGCAGGTTAAGCGTGCGGGGCGTGCCGCCGATCATGATCGAGTTTGGCATGACCACACCTTCGAACAGAGTAACTTCATCAGTATCCAAATCTGTTTGCTGGATCTTCTTGTCCCCGACCAATTCAAGGCCTGGCGTCTCTACCAGTTTTTTGATATTCTCCGCATCAGCGCTGACGAGGAGTATGTCACCCACCAGCAGCTTTGTCTGAGCCGACGGTTCCATACGGCGCTCACTCCCGCGAATCAACCCGATGACAAGCGTTTGTGCTTTGGAAAAATCTGCAATCTCATACAGCCGCTTGCCGTTCAGACTCGATTTCTCAGTGACCTTCACTTCGGTGATGTAACTTTCAATATCAAACAAACCATCGCCGGAGGATTTACTTTTACGAACGGGGATCATCCGCCAGCCGATAAACGTGATAAACAGGATGCCTGCCACTGCCACCCCCGCGCCAACGGGCGTGAAATCGAACATGGCAAAGGGCGGCGCGCCCGTACTTTCACGAAAAGATGCGGCAATGATATTGGGCGGCGTACCGATGAGCGTGGTCATACCGCCAAGCAGAGACGCAAACGCCAACGGCATAAGCAAATACGAAGCGGGTATCTTTTTACTCTTGGAAATCTTAAGCGCAACAGGCAACAATAATGCCAGCGCGCCGACATTGTTCATAAAAGCGGATAACAATGCGACAATGCCTGTCAATGCCGCGAGTTGAATATTAATGCCACCCTTGATATTCGACAGCCAATCACCGATGATGCCGACAATGCCCGAGTTTCGCAAGCCGCGGCTCAGGACAAGCACCGCCGCCACGGTTATGACAGCAGGATTACTAAATCCGATGAATGCCTGTTCGATGGGAATCAACTCTGTGAGGGTGACGATCAATAAAGCCAGCAAGGCAACCACGTCATAACGCCAGCGCCCTGTAATAAAGAGGACAAGCGTAAGCAGAAGTGTGCCAAAGATGATCCATTGTTCGAGAGTCATGGCTCAATCTTATCAGGAATACTCTTCTCTCATCAATCGTTCAAACCCCTGCCAGCAATTCCAAATCTAAACCCAGTAATCGCAAAACTGGGCGATTTGAGCCACCAACCATCCACGAATAGGTCACGAATGCTCGAATTTGTGACCCGACATTCGTTTATTCGTGGAAAATTCGTGGACGGTTTGAAAAAAAACAACAAAATCATGCTCCTTGGTGGTGTTGGAAATTTCAGATTTGGAATTGCTGAACCCCTGCTTCGTGAGTTGACTTAACTCCTCGAACAGAGGGTTTTCGACCTTTTTGAAATTGAAGCAGGATTTTCCCTACATGTGTTTCTTAGAGAGCGTTTCTTAAGTCAGACCCTAAAGGTTTTCGCCGCAAAACAGAACCATAATTTTCAAAAAAGCGCCCACAAAACGGCGTTCCCCTAACCGTGGGAAACCTTTAGGGTCTTTGCCTACGAGTTAAGAAACAGTCTCTTAGACATTTCTCGAAACGCAGACTTTTGTCCGCAGATTGCGTGGGGCAGACTGAAGTCTGCGCTCCGTTTATGGCGTGACGACGATCTTCATAAAGATCAATTCCCCGAACAGATTCCCGTCCGGGTCAATGGCTTGCCATGAACTTTCATAGGAGCCAGGTTCGGCAGGGGCAGTGAATTGGATTTGCAGTGTGGCTTGCGCGCCTGCGCGGGCGGGGAAGAGCGGCTGTATCTCCGCTGCGCCAAGCAGACTGCCACCCACCCACTTCAATTTATAAGATGCGTCCCAGTTGCAGGTTCCGTTATTTTGCACGAGCCACTGCTTGTCAATGATCGCGCCGCCGAAAAAGGCAGCGCCATCTATAACAGTGACATCACTTAAATAAGATAATCCATTCGTGCAGGGACCGGGCGTGGGGGTGATGGTCTCCGTTGGGGTGGGGGCGGGCGTGAAGAAGGACGTCACGGGTGTGGTGGTCGGCAGGGGTTGCGGGGGTGGGGGTTGTGTCGGCGGGCGGAAGGGCGTGGGCGCGGCTCGAGGCGCACATGCCTGAGCAAGGAAAAAGATGGAGAGGAGTATCAGGCTCGGGTTGAGAAAGAAGCGAAGATTCTTCATAAGAAAAATGGACACGTTTCCGTGTCCATCTATTTTACGCTTCTTCTTCCGCTCCGCCAGTGTCGGCGACTTCCGCGCCCAGGTCGAGCGGCAGGACGATCTCGCCCGTCAGCGATTTTTGGCGGATGACGCCTTCGATCTCCGTCATCAGGTCGAGATTGGAGCGCAGGAAATCCTTGGCGTTCTCGCGACCCTGACCGAGGCGCAGGTCGCCGTAGGAGAAGAATGCGCCGCGCTTCGTGATGACCTCGAACTTGGTCGCCAGATCGAGGACATCGCCAGACTTCGAGATGCCTTCGTTGAACATGATGTCAAATTCGGCAGTACGGAACGGCGGGGCGATCTTGTTCTTAACCACTTTGACGCGCGTGCGGTTGCCGATGACTTCCTCGCCAACCTTAATGGATTGGATGCGGCGCACATCGAGACGGACAGAGGCGTAGAACTTGAGCGCCTGACCGCCGGTGGTGGTTTCGGGATTGCCGAACATTACGCCGATCTTCTGGCGCAGCTGGTTGGTGAAGATGACAGCCGTTTTGGTCTGGTTGATGGCGCCGCTCAACTTGCGCAGCGCCTGAGACATGAGGCGGGCTTGCACACCCATGGTGGCATCACCCATGTCGCCTTCGATCTCGGAGCGCGGCACAAGCGCCGCAACGGAGTCGATCACGACGACATCCACCGCGCCGGAACGGACGAGGGTTTCGGCGATCTCAAGCGCCTGCTCACCTGTATCAGGCTGGGAGACAAGCAGGTTATCAATATCCACGCCGACTTTGGCGGCGTAGGTGGGATCGAGCGCATGTTCCATATCAATAAATGCGGCAGTGCCGCCCAGTTTCTGCGCTTCAGCAACAATGTGCTGGCAGAGGGTGGTCTTACCGGAAGACTCGGGTCCGTAGATTTCAATGACACGTCCGCGCGGGATGCCGCCGACGCCGAGGGCAATATCAAGGGAGAGTGAGCCGGTGGGGATCACTTCGGTCACCATGCCATGCGCTTCACCGAGACGCATGATCGAGCCGTCGCCGTAGCGTTTGAGGATGTCGCCGACTGCCTTGTCTAAGACAGCCTGTTTGGCGTTGTCCATATTTGCGGTTTGCGCGGCTTCTGCCGCTGCGGAACGTTTTCTAGCCATGAGTTGGTTCTCCAAGTGTAATAGTTGTTAACCACAAAGGGTCACGAGGGTCACAAAAGTTAATATGGTCGAGAGTATAGCACAGTTGTTCTATACGTCAAGGCTGAGGCGTGGTGGTGGAGGGCAGGGTCAGGGGCAGGAAATCCAGCGTGGGCACGGGGGGGCGGTCGGCGCTAAAGGCTTTATCGCCGTTGAAGGTGAAGTAACTGACCTGCCCGGGGAATATCTCGACCCAGGTTTGCCTGATCTTCTCCTCGAACCGCAAGGTGACTTTGTAAATCCCAGCGGGCAGGTCACCCAGGACCAAATTCTCGTTGTAATACGGGTCAGGATTGACCGCGCCGCCATCGCCGTACGTCCGCACAATGAAGGTCCTTTTATTCTGTTCGGATTGCACCGTGACTTCAACAGCGTTCAAGAGCCTGCCCTTTGAATCCATGACACGCCCAGCCAGCACACCCCAGCCTTGCGGCGGCGCGATCCATAATTCAGGGTTGTAGGTATAAAAGAAGGAGTTGCGCGGGAAGCGCACTTCAAAATGGACGTGTGGACCTGTCGTCGCGCCAGTCGAGCCGACGAAGCCGATGATCTCCCCCGTTTCGACATGCTGCCCCACGATCACATTGGCCATGCTCAAGTGGGCGTAGATCGTGTAAAGCTGCTGGTCGTTGTATCCAAAATCATGGCGGATGGCGATTGCCAGTCCGTAGGGGTCGGTTTGGTCGCCAGGCGTTTCGCGGAACAGACCCCAATCCACCCAGACCACGGTGCCCGGTCCCGCCGCCATGATGGGCGTGCCTTCAGGCGTGGGAATATCCACCCCCGTATGAACAATGTTCCCGCCGAAGAACACGCCGCCATAGCGATAATCCGCGATGGGCCAGTTGGTCTGGTCGGCGGCGATGGGGCGGGCGAAGAAGAAATGGTCATACGGCGAGATCGCCCATGGCACAGGGTACAAGGGCGGACGCCAATTGGTGACAGGCTCCGCGCCCGGCGTGGGAAGACTAAACTGGAACGGCTCCGGCGAAGGGGATACAATCGCCTCCATCTGGACCTCAGGCTGGTTCGGCGCTTCAAAGATAACCGCCGTTGGGGCCGCTCCACCTGCGGAGGAAGAGCAGGCGGTGAGAAAAAATATTAAAAAGAAAGCGGTGAGGTGTTTAGAATGCATATGCATGGTTGGATAAAAAACCATACCCAGCGCGGTCACAAATTGCGCTTTTTTAGAAGCGGGAAAGCGCAATTTGTACCCTGCGGGCATGATATGACCGTGGGTATTATACTCAAATGAAACGCACCCGAATGAATTGAGTGTAGCGCAAAACAGTCGGGAGACCCCTCATGGGCATGTCGCTGGGAGGCGTTCTTGGTTTTGCCGAAGTAGTCTCCTTGTCACACAGGGGAGATTGCTTACCACTTCGTACCCATGCTGGGCATAATGGAACAGGTCGTCGGTAAGAGCAAGCGCCCTCCTCGCACAGCGTCCCCTTTGGAGAACGATATACCGACACTTTTGCGCTGTACCCTAACTCGGACAAGCCGAAAAAGATTCAACCACGAAGGGCACGAAGGAACACAAAGGTTTTCCTTTGTGTTCCTTTGCCTGCACCGTGCAGCTGGAACGCGTATGACCCTTTGTGGTTCAAAAAGTCTTGCACATGTGTGCCTCCACTGCAAAAACCAATTAAACACGAAGGTCACTAACATTACAGCGCAAAGTCAGGCTCAAAGCCGCCGCCGTTCGCTGCGCGAAGACGCAGTACCCATATCTGGGCATACATACCCATATCTGGGCATACATCCCCGGC
>JAUXWL010000646.1 GCA_030680155.1 Anaerolineales bacterium | reverse complement strand
GTTATTGCTCTTGATCGAATCGGAATGTAGTGATTGGTTGTGATCAGAATAGCGCTCAGTTCGGCATCGGTTTCTGAAAGTGTTGAGCGCCGTTGCATGCCAGTGGCTCTGTTCTTGGTGGTTGTCGGAAGGTGATCAGGTAAGTGCCTTCGCTGGTGGCGTATCGTCTTCGAGTTGGTGCCAGCAAAATGTTTCACGCAGTTTGCGGTGATGTGCTGTAAGTAGTGTTCGCAGTGCCATGACCTTGAACATTCTTTTCGTGTTCGGCTTCACTGCGCTAGCGCTCCGTTACGAGGTTCCGCTCAGCAATGGAGCGGCGGCAATAACCAAAAAATCAACAAGGATGGCAGCTACGCTGCCACCTGTTATCAAGGGCGTTATTGCTCTTGATCGAATCGTAATGTAGTGATTGATTGTGATCAGAACAGCGCTCAGTTCGGCATCGGTTTCTGAATCTGTTGAGTGCCATTGCATGCCAGTGGCTTTGTTCCTGGTGGTTGTCGGAAGGTAATCAGGTAAGTGCCTTCGCTTGTGGCGTGTTGTCTTCGAGTTGGTGCCAGAAAAAAAGTTTCGCGCAGTTTGCGGTGATGTGCTGTAAGAAAAGTTGGTAGTGGCGGTAGCGTTGCTCTTTGTTCGCGTTGAGCTTCACTGCGCTAGCGCTCCGTTACTGGGTTTGGCTCACCAATGGAGCGGCGGCAATAACCAAAAAATCAACAAGGATGGCAGCTGCGCTGCCACCTGTTATCAAGGGCGTTAAGACGCTCTGGAAGGATCGTGCCAATGGCGAGAAGATATAGAAGGCGATCGCACCTCAGCTCTGTGGTCGGAGATGTAGTCGATATAGCTTTTAGGCTGCCTTGGTGGGGAGCTCTATTGCTCGGATTCGTCGCATACTTACTATTCTCAGTGCTTTTGGCTGGATTTATCGAATCAAGGATCTCGATGTTGCAAGGCCCTGCAATGCAGGCGGTAGCAGAGTCCCGTCTTGGACGAATTGTCCAAATTTGCGGCTGGGTTGGCAACGCGTGCTTTATAGCGAGCCTATTCGTGGCTATACGTAATTACTTCACCTCTGAGCATGCTCCACGAGAGGAGAGAGGATTGATTGCCTTCCTTGCTAAAATTTTTGGTCGCGGCTTGGACTGATCGCGACTTAACAAGCGCCTGCAAAGTGACGCGCAAGCGCGCACTTGAGGCGAGCGTTATGCGCTAGTTAGTCCACCACACAGAAGACGTAAGCTTTTAGAGATTACTATCATGAAAAATTTCATTTTAACTGCGATGCTATTCCTTTGTTCTTCGGGAGCAATGGCGAACATCATAAGCTGCAATACGAGTGTTGATGGGAACCTTATATCACTTGAGTATGATGACGATGAAAGTGTGTTATATGAAAACTACAGCTTTAGAGAGATATTTTTTCGTGGATGGGGGGAAGTTACATGCCCAGCGTTTATTACGTTGAGACATCTTACGCCTGATCTGAGCGACTCAGAGAGATCAGTTTTTTGTCTGAACTATGATAATGAACAAAAAACAATTGCCGGGTATACGATTGGCGAACGAAACGCTTACTTAGAGTGTCGAGAGCCGAGCAGGACTTTCTGCGAGCGTGTCAATGACTCAAAAGATGCTGCTATCGCCATTACAGGAGTTGCAGCTGGTGCGACAGGAGGCGCTACTCTGGCGACTGCTGGAACCGGAGTTACGGCCGTAGCGCATAGTTCCGGAGCTGTAATACTCACTGGCGCCGGTGGCTATATTGCAGGAACATTAGCGTCAATCGGAGCCGGTGCACTGGCTATTCTTACTTCTCCGATAACAATAACTGCTACCGCAGTTTCAGTAGTAGCGGTTGGCGGCGCGGTATATATTTGCAAAGAATAGGTGCCACGAGGTATCGCATAACAATCAGTTGCAGACCGACCACGGGCACAGAGCGACTCTTGTGTTACTCGCTGTCGCTCAAACAATAACACAAGAGCCGCTCCGTACCCGCTGCGGCTGAACTGGGCGTTACGTTTCATGATGAAGAAAGTGCCAGCGTTCATAGCATTCCTGCTCGTAGGCTCTGCCTATAGCCAGGTCATTGAACCCCAAAAGATAGATTTAGCGGCTTTCGGTTCTGAATACTTTCCGATAGTTCGGGCTTACGCAGGTTCAGCTGATTTTTCGAGTAGTTTTGTGCGGCAGATCAAGTCTCCACATGCATCGATGGAGCTCATTATCCAAGAGGAATCTGATCTAACAAAAGTCACCTATGACAAGTCCTTCGCAAAGGCAATAGTGATTTCCGATGGGGTGCCTATATTGACGATGGAAGTCCATGGATATAGCAGTTACAACATCGTTTGGCTGAATGAAGACTTAATACAAATCACAAACTGGCCAGGTCGTTGCGTAGAACTGCACACGATTTACAGCGTATTAGAAAGTAGAGAAATCTATCAGGAAGGATTCCAACATTGTGGTGCATAAAACGTAACAATCTGTTCTTGAGCGACCAAAGCTTGCTGTCATGCCTTTTGCTCGCGCAAAAGTCACGCCATCAAACTTTGGCGCCAAAACAAGGGCGTTATTGAGCGAGGCCAGTATTGGATTTTTCCAAGCTGCGAGGTGAAATGTGTTTGTTCAGTCTGGAGCTAGCCGACACTGCCGAAGTGAAGTCTTCGAAACTGAAAGATATCGACAGCCAGGGTCTCCGTTTGGCTTTCGTGTGCAGGTAAGCGAGCAAGCAGCATGATCGAGTTCAGCGCTCTGTTCGCTCCATTTGGCTCTGGCTGCGCTAGCGCTCCGCGACGAGGTTATAGTGGGCAGTAAACCGCGCTGCAATAACAATGAAATGAACCGGACACCAACTGCGTTGGCGCCGGTTATTAAAAGGCGTTAGTGATCATGAGCGAGTACAGTGCCGACGAGCAGATTAAGACGGTCTATGCGCATTTCGGGCTTGCACTATACTTGGCCCAAGTCTTGGAGCATGGACTCGCTAATGCCCTAATTTATTCGGGGCTTCATCGTTTCAGGTGGGTAATCTCACACGCTGATCGCTTTCGGATACAAATCCATTCCACCGCAATGAAAGTAAATGGCATTGCGAAAACGTTCTCTGTTGCGAAATCCACACGCCTGTCGTTTGATGCGTTGAA
>JAUXWL010000645.1 GCA_030680155.1 Anaerolineales bacterium | reverse complement strand
GTTATTGGGTTTACGGCTGTCGGGCAGGGTTGACCAACGCTCACGATAGCGCTGCATCAGGGCTTGCAGGGAGAGGGGCGGTTGCATGGGGATGCCCATACCTTACCATAAGTTTTAGATTTGGAATTGCTGGATAAACAGGGCAATCACATCTAAATTCGTTTTTTGTCAATTTTTTGGTATCTTCTCAAAAAAACGGGGTAGCCCCAAAATGCCTGCCCCAAATCTGGCAATAATGGCGAAAACACAGGCTTGCTTCCCATATTTGGCGGCTCGGAAAAACGCTTACCCCGAAATATTGAGAAGATACATTTTTTGTAACGTTTTGTCACATCCTTGTTTCGCTCTAGGATTTCCACACTACAGCAGAAGGTTTTGACGCGAATTGGATGCGGTACATAATCGAATAGGAGTTTTTGTGGCAAGCGAGTCAGACAACCTGGGATCGACCTCAACAAAAACTGCTTCGAATTATGCTTTTTACCCAATATCGAGCAGTTTTAAACGAAAAATTAGATGCGATTGCCCTGGCAGGATAAATGTTGACAACAAAACATTAGAATATTACAATATTCTAAATTTATAATATAGAGAGGATTCAAATGGCTGATCGAGAAATATATGAATTGCACGCTGGCATCTGCCACACATTGGCTAACCCCAAGCGCCTGGAAATAATTGATAAGTTACGCACCCGAGAATTGTCAGTAACTGAACTGACAGAGGCATTGGAAATCAGCCAGGCGAATCTGTCCCAGCATTTGTCGCTCATGCGCCAGAGGGGAATGGTCACGACGCGGCGTGAGGGGTTGAATATCTACTATAGCTTAAGCAATCCCAAGATCATTCAAGCATGTGACCTTATGCGGGAGGTATTGCTTGAACATTTGGAAGATGGAGCCGAACTGGCTCGAAAAGAATCAACAAAAAAGGAGACTATTTCATGAGCGAAACCAAAACCACAAATTACCTGTTCGTCATCAATGATGCGCCCTATGGCAACGAGCGACCGTACAACGCGCTTCGCCTGGCTTTAAATCTCGTCAAACGCGAGGGGACTCATATCCGTGTCTTTCTGTTGGGAGATGGAGTCAACTGTGCCATCGCGGGGCAGAAAACACCCGATGGCTACTATAACGCCGAACGCATGTTGAAATCACTGGCGAAGCGCGGGGAAGTCGCAACCTGAGGGACGTGCCAGGAGGCCCGAGGTCTCGGGTCTGATCGATTTGTGGAAGGCGTGCAATCTGGCAGTCTGGATCTGCTCGGCGAGTGGACCGTCGCGGCGGACAAAGTATTGGTGTTCTAACGCGAGGAAACAGTGGCGCGAGAGATTCGCATTCAAATAGCGATTGAAACGTGTCAATCCTGTCAACCCTGTCTCGCGGCTGAGGTTTGCAAGGTGCGCGCCATCATGCGCATCGACCTCGATGAGCCGCCATACATTGATGTCGAACGTTGTTACGACTGTCGTTTGTGCATCCCTGCCTGTCCCTTCGAGGCTATTGCCTTGAAGAACATACCAGCGCCTGTTGGACATGGTGATTTGCAGAGTATAACGTGACGGACAAGAATATCTTAGTTATAGCAGCGCATCCAGATGAGCT
This sequence comes from Anaerolineales bacterium, assembly GCA_030680155.1. Taxonomy (GTDB): domain Bacteria; phylum Chloroflexota; class Anaerolineae; order Anaerolineales; family Villigracilaceae; genus Villigracilis. The sequence goes on along the minus strand of JAUXWL010000645.1, from coordinate 9,913 downwards.
GAGAAATTTACTTTAAAGAAAAGAAACTTAATGACAGACCCAAACGATCCCCCCATCATCACCGTTAAAGATTATTTGTCACCTTCAGTCTTTACGCCCGAGAATATGTTACGTGAGGCTAGAAGACAAAAATCGATCCCTGAAGGGACAGTTCCAAAAGTTTGCATCCTGGATCCGGATGGTGATATTGTTCAAAACCTGCTAGCAAACGGTCAGGCAAAACCCAATCAATATTGGGCTTGTTACCATACAAGCATGTATAACTTCACATATGAAGGATTTGAATTTGGCGTCGTTGGAAATGCGGTTGGCGCATCCTTCGCAGTACTCGTGGCAGAAGAAATGTTTGCGTGTGGGAGTGAATTGCTGATCAGCATGACATCTGCGGGACAAATAGTGCCGAAAGGAACCCCTCCCTATTTCGTATTAATCGAGAAAGCATTACGTGATGAAGGAACCAGTTACCATTACCTGCCACCATCCAAATTCAGTCACATCAACCCAAAATTGCTCGAGAGCTTGAAGGGTGTTTTTGAAAATTCACAACCTCCTATCTTCCAGGGCGCAACCTGGACAACGGATGCTCCTTTTCGAGAAACCGAAACGGCGATAGCTGATTGCCGTTCGGAGGGGATTCTTGGGGTGGAGATGGAGGCTTCTGCTCTCTATGCCTTTGCTGAGGCGAAACGCCATGCGGTGATTTGTTTTGCTCACATCACCAACCAGATGGGAAATGTTGAGAATGACTTTGAGAAAGGCGAGGCTCAAGGAAGCTTGGATGCGATTGAGGTGATTTCACAGGCTGCCCAAGCCTGCTTATCTGTCATTGGCTAGAACAAGAAATCGTATTTGACTTTGGAAGTTATAACTTTAAGGAGAGATCATTATGTCTGGAAAAACAGTCTTGATTTTGGGTGGCGGTATCGGCGGGATGGTAGCCGCCAGCGAATTGCGGCGGCTACTGCCGACCGAACATCAGGTTGCGCTCGTTGAGAAGAATCCCAAACACGCGTTTCCGCCGTCCTTTCTGTGGTTGATGACTGGTGACCGCCAGCCCGATCAGATCACGCAGGATGTGCGCAGGCTGGTTCGTTCCGGCGTGGAAGTGATCCTGGCTGAGGTTCAATCAATTGATCTGTCCAACCGCAGCGTGCAAACCAACGCGCAGACCCTCAATTATGATTACCTGATCATTGCCCTCGGCGCAGAACTAGCTATCGATGCGATTCCCGGTTTGGCGGAAAGTGCGCACACCTATTACACCTTTGATGGATCAATGAAACTGCGTGATACATTGCGAAACTTCGCGGGCGGAAAAGTGGCTGTTGTCGTGAGCGCGCTGCCTTATAAATGTCCCGGCGCGCCGCACGAAGGCGCGATGCTCATTGCAAACATGTTGCGTAAGCGGGGTTTGCAGGATAGTGAAGTGCATCTGTTCACGCCGGAACCCCAGCCCATGCCCGTGGCGGGACCAGCCTTGGGCGAGGCGGTCAAGCAGATGCTGGCGGATCGGGGTGTTGCTTTTCATCCATTGCACAAACTAAACCAGGTAAATCCTGATGCCCGTGAACTTGCCTTCGATGGGAAGGATTCATTCCACTACGATTTGTTGGTTGCCATTCCTCCTCACCGCGGACCTCGTCTGGCTCGCGAGTCGGGATTGGCAAATGAGGCGGGCTGGATCCCAGTAGATCGTGCCACCCTCCAGACGAAGCACGAAAACGTATTTGCAATTGGAGACGCGACTGCCATCCAAATCCCCGGACGCTGGAAACCCGATGTGCCGATGATGCTGCCAAAGGCTGGCGTGTTTGCACATGCTCAGGCTGAAGTAGTTGCGCGTCGCATTGCCGCCGAAATTGCGGGCGTAAAGACTGAAGACATGTTTTGTGGGGATGGATATTGCATGCTGGAGGCTGGGGAAGATGTAGCCGGTTTTGCATTTGGCGACTTTTTTGCCGAGCCATCTCCGCAAATTCAACTTCGCCAGATGGGGTGGACCTGGCATGTAGGCAAGGTGCTGTTCGAGCAGTGGTGGCTGGCGCCCTATGGATTGAGACGCGAAGTCTTGAAGCAGGCGCTGCATTTTGGGGGAAGGGCGCTTGGCATTCCGATGATGTGATGATCGCGGGCATACTATACACAATTCTTATCGTCCCTTCACACTCCCTTCACAGACAGCCGCTTTAATCGAGTGTATCCGAGCCTGGAAGAGGCTCAACATCACTCGAACGAATGGAGAAATATAATGAACAAAATTAACTGGACTGTAGTTGTTATCGCGGCGCTGGTTGTTCTTTTGGGCGTAAACCTGCTGGGCGGACAGGGCTACAGCGGCTGGGGCATGATGGGGCCGGGCATGATGGGCGGCTGGGGTTTCGCACCCTTCGGCTGGATCGGGATGATCTTCATGTGGCTGATCCCCATCGGCTTTCTCGTGCTGACCGTGCTGGGCATCGCCTGGCTAGTACGGACGCTCGGCAGCGTGGACAATCCTCCCGCTCCCGCGAAAACCTGTCTTTCCTGCGGGCGCGGCGTACAGGCGGACTGGCGCAACTGCCCGCACTGTGGGACGACGCTTACTTCACCATAAGCCACTTTTCGAAAGCGGGCGCAGAAACAAAGCTGCGCCCGCTTTTGATTCATACAAACGATATGCGCTCTTCACACGCCCTTCATAATAAGCAGCTAACATCCGGGTAAATATGAAACCAACCCCGGCGGCAGCCGGAACTAACGGAGGTAAAACCGATGTGTGGACCCCACCTTTTGCATCACGTCAACCATTCCCATCTAGAGCCGGCGCAGCCGGACATGAGGCATGTGCAAGTCCAGGCCGCGACGCGGCCATGCCCAAGTTGCGGCGCTGCGGTGCAGGAAGATTTTGTCTTCTGCCCGCGCTGCGGTACTGAAATCCTGAGCGCCTGCCCGTCCTGCCATCGCGCTGTCCAAACTGATTGGACTCGCTGCGCGTACTGCGGGAGCGACCTTCTTGCCGCAAAAACGCAGGCTTCGACACATTCCCATTCATGATATTGAAAAGGAGAAAATCCCATGAGTTTCATTTCCCGACTTCAAGCTATTTTCGGAGCGAGAGCCAACCAGGCGCTCGATAGGATCGAAGACCCGCGCGCCAGCCTGGACTACAGCCTGACGCGGCTGCAAGCCAGCCTGCGCCAGATCAGCGACAGCCTGGTCGAAGTTTCCACCGCCCGTCATACGCTGGAGGCGCAGCGCGGTCAGGCGCAAAAGTCCGTTGACCAGACCGAGGAACAAGCTCGCCAGGCCGTCCAACTGGGTCGTGAAGACCTGGCCACCCGCGCCCTAGAGCGCAAGGCTGCCGCCCAGGAGCGATTGAACAGCCTCAACAGCAATATTGCCTCGCTCGACGCCCAGGTGGAAAGCCTGAAGACCAGCCAGGCCAACATGCGCCAGAAGATCGAACTGTTCCAGGCCAGGAAAGAAGAACTCAAGGCCTTGTATGATTCATCGCGCGCACAGCTACAGGTGAAAGAGGCCGCCAGCGGTATTTCGAAAGACCTGGCCGATGTCGGTCACGCCATCCAACGCGCCGAGACGCGCATCCAGGCCATGCAGTCGCGCGTGGAAGCGATTGATAACCTGGTCGCCACCGGCGTGCTGGATGACGCCCTGTCACCCGATGGAGATGATATTGACCGCGAACTGACTCGCCTGACGCGCGCCGCTACAGTTGAAAACGAACTGAAGCGCCTCAAAACTGAAGTGGCTGGAGAAACGGCGTAACCATGAGTTGTGGATCCCCCCTAGGCGACCTGTTCTATTTGGCCGACTCGCTGCTTGACCATGGGGCAAACAATGGGTGGCGTGTGACGAGTGACGCGACATTTTCTACGCGTCGCATACCACCCGATGATCTGCACGCCCGGCTGTACCAGATGTATGGCGAGGGCAAGATCAGCGAAGAGGTTTTCGCCGCCCTGCAGACGCTAGCAGACCGAGGGCAGCTGCGCCCGGCCGACCTGGCGGTACATCGCGCCCGCGCGGGGCATCGTCCAGCGGGGCATGATGACCCTGTAGTAGCAACCGCCCTGCGAGGTATCCGTTCGCGTCTGGCGCAACTGGCACAGGCCCGTGCCTCCTCAGAGAAAGTCCTAGCCGACTTGGAGGCCCGGTTGTTGGATACCGATCAGCGTGCGGCTGATAAAGAGCAGGCAGCACGCGAGATTATCGAACGCGACGAGGAATTCGCCCGGCAGCGCCTGGCTGAAAAAGCCGAACTGAGCCTCAACCGCGACCGGCTGGCAGCCCAGGCACTAGCCCTGCGCGCAGATTTGAGCCGCCTGGATGATTTGCGGGCGCAACTGGAAGCCAAGTCTGTTGAGTTGGAAGCCGTGCAGGCGCGTAGCCGCCTGAACGAAGAGATGTTAAAATAACAAGAGTTGCTATGATGATGATGGGTATTGGATTATTGTTTATGCTGGTGATCGGTCTGGTCGTGATCGGCGTACCGGTGTTGATCGCCGCGTTGATCGCTGGCGGTGGCGGGCTGGCAACGCTGTTCAAGCCAAAGACCCGACAGGCGGAGCCGGATCATTCCTCGTCCCCCCATGAGCCACCTGTTGATAAGAAATGCCCCGCTTGTGGACGCACTGTGCGACCGGACTGGAATGTCTGTCCTTCCTGTGGCGCGGCATTAATGTAAAAAGGATGACCCAGAAAATTCTAGTCGTTGATGATGAAGTAGAAATCGTAAGGCTGGTGCGCGCCTATCTGGAGCGCGCCGGCTTTGTCGTCGTGACCGCCAACGAAGGAAGTCAGGCGCTGGCGGTCTTTCGCCACGAACACCCCAATTTGGTTGTTCTCGACTTGAACCTGCCAGGGATGGATGGACTGGACGTGTGCCGGGTGCTGCGCCGGGACTCGGATGTCCCCATCATCATGCTCACTGCCCGCATTGAAGAGACCGACCGTCTGATTGGACTGGAACTGGGCGCCGATGATTACATCGTCAAGCCTTTCAGCCCGCGTGAAGTTGTCGCCCGCGTGCGCACGGTCCTGCGTCGCAGCGAGGGGACTCCTGTCCGCCCAGAAGTGATCTCCAGCGCCGGGGTGATGCTTGACCTGGCGCAGCGTGCGGCCTCGATGAATGGTCAGCCGCTCGATCTGACGACCATGGAGTTCAACCTCCTTGTGCTTCTGGTGCAACACCCAGGCCAGGTTTTTACCCGCCTGCAATTGCTCGAACGGGCGCAAGGCGCTGTCTACGAGGGCTATGAGCGCACCATAGACGTACACATTAAGAACCTGCGTAAGAAACTCAGTGATGACTCGCAGGAGCCGCGCTTCATCGAGACGATACGCGGCGTGGGTTATCGTTTTATGCGCGAGGTGGTCTGAATGCGTAACAGCCTGTGGACGCGCCTGATGGGTGTTTTCCTCGGTGTGATCGTTGTGGGTGTGATTGTCATGGTGGTGTCGATCAGACTCTCGACTGCCGCCCAATTGCGCAGCCGGGTGCTTTCCGATGATGTGGCGCAGGCTAACGCTCTGGCGCCTCTCCTGGCCGGTTATTATTCCCAAAATGGCAGTTGGAGTGGAGTCGAAACCTATCTGGCCTCCGCGCCACAATCCCAGAATCTGCCGGCGACCCAAATGGGTCCTGGCATGATGGGTCCAGGGGGAATGATGGAAAATTGGGGCGACTGGATGGGAGTAACACGCATCACTGGCCCGCTGGCCGACCGTGTGGTTGTGCTGGATGCCAGCGGCAAAGTCATCGCTGATACTGGCGGGGCTATTCTGGGTGAGCAGCACCCGGCTCAACACACTTCGAACGGGGTGTCCATTATCATGAACGGCGAAACCGTTGGCGCTGTGCTGGTTGGTTCGATGATCGAACCCGTGCTCAACCCGGCAGACGAAGACTTCCTGCGCACCGTGAACCTTTCCATCCTGATCACCTCGGTCACTGTGGGCGTTCTGGCATTGGTACTGGGTTCGCTGCTCTTTCGGCAGATCACCTCCCCGCTACGGGCATTATCCCAGTCTGCCCGGGCGATTGCGGAAGGCGATTTAGAGCAGCGGGTGGCAGTGCGCTCCAACGATGAGATCGGGCAGGTAGCCCGTTCGTTCAACCGCATGGCCGAAAGCCTGGCCGAGGCCGACGTTCAACGGCGCAATATGATGGCTGACATCGCTCACGAGTTGCGCACCCCATTGACGGTTGTCCAGGGCAACCTGGAAGCGTTGATGGATGGCGTCTACGACCTGACCCCGGAGAACGTGGCCGCCGTTCACAAGCAGACCGTGGTGCTCACCCGCCTGGTCGGCGATCTGCGCGATCTGGCGCTGGCCGAGGCAGGCCAGTTATGGTTGGAGCGAAAGGTATTCTCTTTGGCAGATGTGATTGCCCAAGTGACTGAAGGACTGGAGGTTCAGGCACACGAGAGGGAGGTCACGCTGAAGTTCGAGGTCGCCGCAGAATTGCCCAAAATGCAGGCCGACGAACAACGTATCACCCAAGTGTTGTTCAACCTAATATCGAATGCGTTACGCCACACGCCAGCGAGTGGGACGATTACTATCAGCGCTGAACTGCGCGATGAACGTATTCTGGTTAGTGTGCGGGACACAGGGACGGGCATCCCCCCCGAAGATCTGCCGCACGTATTCGAGCGTTTCTACCGCGCTGATCGTTCGCGAGCGCGCTCCACTGGCGGCTCGGGCCTAGGGTTGACGATTGCCAAGCAAATCATCGAGGCGCACGGAGGGCAGATCTGGGCGCAGAGCTGGCTGGGCGCTGGCTCGACCTTTGCCTTTAGCCTGCCGCTGTCCATCCTCGCGTCTCCGCCAGTAATATCCCGCCCCCAGCACATATGCCCCAAATGCGGCCAGGCGGCTGAAAACGATTGGCTATTGTGCGCCTATTGCGGAGCTGAACTTAGAACGTGATTCTTCGATTGAGGTTACGTCTATTGGAAAGTGCTCGGCGATAACTATTATCTGGCGCTGGTCTCTAGCCAGTGCTTTTCATTTGACAGATCAAAGACTTTTCTCAGTTCCTCAGGCGTTTCTCTATCTTCATCAGCAGCTGTTTGTTTCAACACATCTTCTTCGACAGTGAAGAACTTGAGGGGTTGATTAGCAACAAAAACTCCCCGAACTTCAAAGGCACGGGGAGCATTGCGGCATGATTGTGCATGGAATATTTTACGTGTTACTGTATACAATGAATCCGCTAAACATAGAGAGTCAATGTGGGTTCACACAGATTTGTCCATATATAGCGATACATCTTGCCGCTAACCTGCCGCCTACGCTCTCTTACGAAACTTATACCCATATACCAGATGTGTACCCCGCAGGATTCATTGTGGTTATGCTTTAGCAGTCAGCTTATGTGCCAACCTTTACAGCAATAAGTAACGAATCTCATTTTCTAAACTTTTTTTTGCGCATTCTAACCACAACAGGCGTGGGGCCTGAGAGAGGATTACAGCAACTACTGGGATAGCCGCTTGTGAAACAATCAGTAAGATACAGCATATAAAGATTGGAACGGTTAGGTTTTGCGTTGCGATTGAATGTGGAAGTAATCAGAGAGAGATATTCGATAAATTTACCAATTGACTAATTGGCTTTCACTGTTATAATTATTTTCAGCAAATGCTGAAAAGTATATTTCCAATGAAAAAATATCCGAAAGACATTTCCCTAGAATTACAAAACTGCCTTAAACAAATCCCTTTTCTGGAAATTACTTCAATTCAGCCCAATTCAGATTTACCAGGGTTGAACGCAGACTTGTTGATACAGGGCCGTCCGCTTAGGCTATTAGTTCGTTTCCAGAATAGTGGTCAGCCCAGATTTGCGCGGTTGGCCGTCTACGAATTGAAAACGGCTTTGTTGGAGCTGACCGATGCCTATGGGGTTTTTAGTGCTCCCTATATTTCACCACAGGCTGCATCCATTTGCCAGAATGCAGGCATTGGGTATTTTGACCTGGCCGGAAATTGTTATTTGTCATTTGGCGCGGTTTATATCCACAAAGAAGGCTTCCCCAATCCTTTTAGTGATAAACGTGACCTGCGTTCCCTTTATTCGCCCAAAGCCGAGCGGATTTTGCGTGTTTTGCTCACGTCACCTAGGCAGAGTTGGAAAACCCAGGAACTGGCGCAAGCCGCGCAGGTCAGCCTAGGGCAGGTCGCCAATGTGAAGAAACTGCTGGCCGATCGCGAATGGTTGAAAGCTGACGTCACTGGGATGATCTTGAGCAATCCATCTGCTTTGCTCGATGAATGGGCGCAACGCTATGATTTTCGCCGCAATCGGGTGATTGAGTACTACACACTGACTGATGTGACTGAATCTGAATATCAGTTTAGCGAAGCTTGTGAGCGGCTTGGTTTTTCTTATGCGCTCACCGGATTCTCAGCAGCCAGCCGCATCGCGCCAATGGTGCGATATCAACGCATGTCAGCTTTTGTAAGCGGGGAGATAGAACCGCTGGCAGCCGCGCTTGGCTGGAAAACCGTCAACAGCGGCGCAAACGTTGGTTTGTTGATTCCCTACGATGATGGTGTTTTCTATAGTGCCAAAAACATCGGCGGATCACAAATCACCAGCCTGGTACAGATTTACCTGGACCTGCAAAATTTACATGGTCGCGGTCAGGAAGCCGCTGACGCTGTACGCAAGGAAATGGAAAAATCATGGTAATCAAACGAACCGATTACAACGCCGAGGCCGTGGAAGCCGCACGCAGTGTCATGCTTGAATTATCGCGTGTTTTGGGTGAATACCAGAACGACATGGTGATTGTCGGCGGTTGGGTACCGGAGTTATTGATTGAGCAAGCACCGCGCGCGCACATTGGCAGCCTGGATGTAGATGTCGCACTTAATCATCGTACCCTGCACGAAGTGGGCTATAAGACCATATTACAACTCTTGCTCTCGCACGGTTATCGCCAGGCCGAACAACCCTTTGTCTTTTTCCGCACCGTCGAGATTGGCGAGCGCCAAATTGAGGTGGAAGTAGACTTCTTGGCCGGTGAATACTCTGGGACGGCGCGTGGACATCGCACTCAGCGTGTTCAAGACATGCGCCCGCGCAAAGCACGCGGCTGTGATCTGGCGCTCTCACTGGCAACCGAGATCCGCATCAGTGGCACACTCCCAGGTGGGGCAAAAGACACAGCGACCTTGCGCGTGGCATCCATTGTGCCATTTTTAGTTATGAAAGCAATGGCATTGGCTTCAAGACTGATGGAAAAGGACGCGTGGGATATTTATTACTGCATCCATTATTACCCGGGCGGAATTGAAAAACTGGTTGCAGAATTTATGCCTCATCTTGCCAATAAACTGGTGCAAGAAGCCATAGCCAATATTGCCGAGAAATTTGCATCTCCGGCGCATGTTGGACCTACTCATGTTGCCGACTTTGATGACATAACCGCCCCAGACGATCGCGCAATTGTGCAGCGCGATGCTTATGAACGTGTTCATGCTTTCATTGTACGGCTGCAAGCGAGTTGACACATGAGCGAATACCAATATTACGAATGGCAGACCATTGACCGCCCACTCAGCCCCAGTGAAAGGGAGCTGTTTCCGGACTTTCCAGTCACATGGAAACAGTCACATCCACCCAGGCAATAGTTTCTTATTCATGGGGAAATTTCAAGCACGATCCGCGCCAGGTGCTGTTGCAGTACTTCGATGTGCATCTCTATAGTTCTCCAGAAAAGTTTTTTCCATCAAGCAAAATTCTGAAAAGGCGAAGGAGTTTCGTAAAATTCAAATACAGTGTTCAGGCGTTGGATTTCTTTGCGCATCACGCCAGTCAATGCAGCGGGTTTCTGTTGAATTTTTTCCAAGACTTCTTCGAGGTAGGTTTTCAAGTCAGCCAAAGATTTCCAGCAGCGATT
>JAUXWL010000623.1 GCA_030680155.1 Anaerolineales bacterium | reverse complement strand
GACAGAGCCGACCCGTTTTTATTGATAAATGAGGAGCCGCATCCTGTCGAGGGAACCATTCTTAACGCTGTTAAATCTGCCGTACCGCTAATTGACGCATTCAAGGAAACTACAAAAACCCAAAGCTTTACGCGCCTTGACGTTACTTTAACCGACCAATGGCAAAAACTGAACTCCAATAGTAGCAATGAGACCGTAAAAAGCTACTATAGTTCATCGGGTGTGAAAGTAGCGTTCCTGAAATCACGCAATGGTTTTCATTACGTGCGGGCAAAGCACCCAAAGGATATCGGTGAGCACCAGCTCGAGCTGTTATTTGATAACCCTGCCCCTGTTTATACCTTTAATGACCTGCCTGATGAGGTAAAAGAACTCGCGGCTTTTTGTCGGGGGTTTCGAGAGGCCTCTTTGGACAATAACGACTATAAACAGTCGGAAGATTTTTTATCGGCCTTGCTCACGCAACGAAGCGGCAGTTGTCGGCATCGTGCGGGCGTTTTTCAGCATTTAATGCAGGAACGTCATCCTGCCATCGCCACCCAAATTATAATTAACGCGTGCCACGCCTTTATCGAGGTTTCCCATGAAGGAACATGGGTGCCCATTGACCTAGGGGGTTATGCGGCCAATCTTGATATCCAGGAAACGCTTTTGCCGGAAGCGTCAACGCTTTCATTAACCAGAGAAGACCCTTTTGCCCATTTGGCTACCGATTATCAACACACCTTTTCCGACAGGGGAAGACCCGCGCCGCCTGATTTTTTTGAGCGCGCCAAAAATCTCACGGTAGTAAAATTTGAACACTTAAAGCGGCCGCCCGTTTTAGACCACGTGCTCCCTTTAATGGATACGTTAAGCCTCACCAGTTGTGTTTTAACCGCGAAAGCTTTACACCGGTTGTTCCAATGCACCCCTAATCTTAAAACGCTATCAATAGTTCATTGCACCCTGAGCCCTGAAGAATTTGCCCAACTGGATTTATCAGGCCTTCCACACCTTGAGCATGTCACCTTAAACGGGAGCTTCATCCCCAGTCATGAGGCGTTAAATCGCCTCATCAGTACAACAGAAACCAGGCCTAAATGGGTCATTGACAGTGACCACCTGGATGCCTTGCCGCAAGGCATTTTCAGTAATAACCGAGGCGCTGAATTAACGCCTAAAGAAGGCGCGCGAGTCGCCTTTAAGCATTCCTCGAGACAACTGCCTGAGCGCTATTTTTCCTCAAAGGCCCCGACGTTAGATATCTTAAGCTCTCCTTCCCAAAAAATCCTTATCGACACCGACGACCCAGAAACGCTGCGCCTGGTATTGCAACAGCACTGCATGAGCAATCAGCGGCCGTGCTTTTTTGCCCCCAACCCTGAGGCCTTACGCTGTGGGGGTACTTTTATTGCCAGAGACGGCGATAAAGGAATAATAAGCAAAGGCCCTGGCGGAGCTTTGTATGACGTCATCATGAGCCATCAAGAAGCCCCTTTTGTGCTCCTGGTTGACTACAGCCAATTTAAACCCGCTGACATTGCCGCTTTTAATAGCCTTCTTGATGATGAGCGCACGATTGAAGGCATTCCCTTGCCGAAGCACTGCAAAATTGTGGGCCTTGTAAATAGCAAAGACCCCTGTTGTTATGACGGGGCTGACTTTTTTTCGCGCTTTGACTGCCGTGAACACCATAAAAACATTGCCCTGCCGATGGCTGTTGAACCCGCTCTTGAGGCAATGGCTGAGCGCGATGAAGAGATACCTCTTCACCGCGTCATTGAACTCTCCGCCAGTCCCGACTGGGAAACGCGCCTTGTTGGCGGCTGGCAACTTCATGGGCAGCAGTTACAGTTTAAGGAAGGTGAGTTAGTCCGTGAGCTTCGTAACGGGGTTAAGTCCTTTACCTTCAATAACCCCCCTAAAAATGACCAGGCGTTTGAGCGGTTTTTGCATGATTTAAGCCTTCATCAGGCCATCTATTACCGGGGGCATAAAGAGATTGACCTGCCGGCGGATTTTTCCGCTGGGTGCACTCATGAGGCAAGTTTTGCAAAAGACGCGTCATTGCTTTCTTTTAGCGATGAGCGCCACCACTCGGCACTACTCTTAAATAGCGCCACCCTAGCTGATTTTTTAGGTAAGTATCAAGAAGAGAACTTTGGGCTTCGCTTAAGCCCGGGCTTAATTGAGACCTATCAAGGCGAAACGCTCGCGCTTTATGTGACGCAAACACTGGCTGATACCGATTGGCTAAAACTTTTTGAATGCGCGCGTCGTTACCATGTCCATTTTCAACTAACACTGGCACCGTCGGTAACGATGCCCTCGGCTCTTATGCCGGCAAGAGCGGTTCAATCTATCGTACTGCCGCCCAGTCACCACACCCAGTGCATTAAAGGGCCGGCTGCTTTTCCCGATGACGTGCTCATTATTGAGGTGACCGAACTTGAGCCGCAAGACCTCTTGCCGAGCCTTCAAGGCAAATTTGAGGAAGAAAGTGCGACGTTTCATTTTACCGAAAAAGAGGGCTTTTTACTCAACGCCCTTAAGGATAACCAATCCGTGGTGTTAAAAGGGCGCATTCCGGAAAGACTCGCCCAGGCCTTGCAAGCGCTCATTTATACGCGCCTTAGTGCCGATGAAACCCGTGGTCGCCTGTGGCTTGCGCCAGAAGACACCGATGCGTTTTCGTTTATGACCCTCACCGAAGGTTCTGTTGAGCCATTAGCACCAACGGCTTTTTGTGTATCAGCCAGTTATGAAGAGCGCTATAACGAGGTCTTTTCTCTGTTGAAAAATCATCCCTTCGCCTTACTAACCGGGGCGACTGGCGTTGGTAAAACCCATTTTGTTACCCACGACTGGCAACTGAGACACCCCAATTGCCATTATGGGGACGATAAAATCCTTGAGTGGCTAGAAGACAAGCGCCCAGGTCTTAAAACCCTTTTTATTGATGAAGCGAATCTTACTCATAAAGAGTGGTCGCTCTTTGAAGGGCTTTTTAACACACCACCGGCTATTTTTTATCAGGGCACCTATTATCCCTTATCGCCTGAGCACAAAGTCATCTTTGCTGGCAACCCAATTGCCTATGGTGGCGAGCGCCAACTGCCAAGCCTTTTTAAGAAGCATCCTTGTTCCATTGAATTTAATCCCTTGCCAGGGGAAGTATTGGTTAATCTTCTCGATTTGAAGGATGAAAAGGCGACTACCGCCATCCTCGCGGTTATTGAAGGGGCAAGCTATATTACGCCGCGGGAAATTATCATGATGGCCGCCTTGACCAAAGCAGCCTTTAAAAGCCACCCCGCTACCTGCATGGCCGATTGGGCAAGCTATTTCGCTTATCACCTGGCCAAGCCACATGCGCCAACCGGTACGCTCAATGGCCAGCCACCCCAAAATCCTGCGCCTTGTATCGACAACATCGGCCGATTGATTATCAATAAAAGCAATCAGCAGGCCGTTCAGGCGTTAAGGGAGCACCTGAATTTACGCCGTTTACGGCTTGAAAAAGATGCCGATATCCCTCAAACCGGGGGCCTTGGCGGTATTATTCTTGAAGGCGAGCCTGGCATTGGCAAAAGCCTTGCCGTTACCCAGTGCTTACAGGCATTCGGATTAACCGATGAAGAGGTGTGCCGTATTCCTGTGTCCCTAAACAGCAAGCTCAAAGAAGCACTGCTCATCAAAGCATTTCATGACGGAAAAGTCGTTATCATTGATGAAATTAATAGCTCGCCTATGCTTGAGCGCGTGCTCAATGCGCTTCTTGAAGGTCACGACTTAGACGGCCTGCCTGCCAAAAATGCAGGCTTTATGATAGTTGGCACCCAAAACCCGCCAACCTTCAGAGGGCGCAGCAAAACCACGCTGCCGCTTAAGCACCGCCTCGAAACCATCGTCATGCCAGATTATACCGATGAGGATATTCTGCACACCCTAAAAACCATGGTGATACCTAATCGGGTGGCCAGGGATATGCTCGAGGAATTTAAAACGCATCGCCTGAAAAATGCTGACCTCTGTGTACGGGATTTACTGAAAGCCGCTAACAAGTGGCTTCTTAATCAACAAAGTGTCAAGATTCCCGTTAAACCCATCGCCCAGGTTGGCTCTATTTGTAAAACCGCCGCTGTTGCCAATGTGGTGCAATATCGCGCCAAACGAGAGGGCGTGAAATTTACCCCGCTTCGCTCCAATAACCGCCCTCGCCACTCTATTCGACAGTTAGCAAAGGAATTGGGGTCTGCTCAAGGCGAGATTTTAGAGTTCGCTCGATGGCAAGCCTTGGCAGCGAAAGGTTTTGATACCAGTGTAGTCGAGTTTAAGGATAGCTTTACCCGCTTTTTTGACACCATCCTGGGTGCGTTAACAAAAGAACACCTCCCGCTCATCGCTTTTGCGCTTAATCAGAACACAGGTCTCCCAGACCCTAATCCGCATAACCCCAATACACAAGAACATGCCGCCGTTATCACCGGCTATAACGCCAAAACCGATGAGTTTGCCCTTGCTCATTGGGGGCATATTTATCAGGTGGATGCCGTTTCACTCTTTAATGCCAATCAAGCCCTACCCGCCACGCGCCTAACTGAATATTACAAATTAAACCCGGACTTCCGATTGGATAACAAAGCGTATACGCCTAAATATGTGCCGCATCAAAGCCCCAGCGACAGAAAATCTATCACTCCAAAAGAAGGTACGGGCTTTAATGGCAAGTTGCTGGTTATCAAAGATAGAATCGCCGCGCCTAATGCTTTCTTTTCGAAGAAAAGAGAGCGGGATATGAA
>JAUXWL010000428.1 GCA_030680155.1 Anaerolineales bacterium | reverse complement strand
AAGACGCAACGCCGCAAGGCTTTTTTAGGATTGCCCCTGCGCCAGATGGTACTCTTGCCGATTCCGTCGAGGAAAGGTCAGAATCTTAGCGTCTTGGCGGCTTTGCGTTGAGATTGTTAGATTCAGATTTGGAATTGCTGTTTTCAGTATGCACGCTAAGGTTGTCAGCGGCAGTCGCTCAAGCCGCCGTACCCATTCTGGGCACTTTCCTCGGCGGCGTTTTGCGAGGGAAATCCTGCGCCGGGGACGGCGCAGGGAGCAAGTCACCTGACATGGTTTGCATGCACACTTTTCAAGACAATACGCTCTTCATCAATCAAAACTGTCTCAAGGATAAAAATATGCCGGAACAAGTTTTCCCTGAACCGACCATAGGGGTGTTCATCTTCAATGCCAATGGTGAGATGCTGTTGTTGAAAAGCCACAAATGGCCGGGTAAATATGTTGTCCCCGGCGGGCATGTGGAGTTGGGTGAGCGTCTTGAGGAGGCGGCTGTCCGCGAGGCGAAGGAGGAGACGGGGCTGGATATCTACGGTATGAAGTTCGTCAATTTTCAGGAATTCATCTACGACCCCGCGTTCTGGAAGAGGCGGCATTTTATCTTCTTCGACTATTTTTGCAGGACGGCCTCTCTCACAGTGCAGTTAAATGATGAAGCGGAGGAGCATGTCTGGGTCACGCCTGAGGCGGCTCTTCGTCTGCCTGTGGATGTCTACACGCGGACATCCATCGAGAAGATCATTCAGGGAAATTTGTCATAACTTTCATCCAATTACCAGTTACTTTATTCAGTTGCGCCCGCCCTGAAAAGTGGGTAAGATAAAGGCGCCATGACAAACATTCTGGCGCTACATCTCTGCGGCATTTTCCTGCCATGAGTCAGTGAGCCTGATGGGTACGAGTGTACCTGTTGGGCTTTTTCATCTCTATTTCAAGGAGTAAACATGCAAACACCATGGGAGTATCGGTACGCGCACCGAATGCGAAAGATGGGGAGTTCTGTCATTCGTGAGCTGCTGAAACTGACCGAACAGCCCGACCTTATTTCGTTTGCGGGGGGGCTGCCCGCACCGGAGGTTTTCCCGATTAAGGAGTTTCAGGCAGCGTGCAATTGTGTGCTGGAGTCGCAGGGCGCGCAGGCATTGCAATATAGCGCCACAGAGGGCTATAAACCTTTGCGCGAGATGATCGCGCGGCACACGTCGCGTTACAGTGTGCCGATCACTGCCGATAATATTTTGATCACCTCGGGGTCGCAGCAGGCATTGGATTTCATCGGGCGGTTGTTCATCAATCGCGGCGATTACATCGTGGCCGAGTCGCCGACCTATCTCGGCGCGCTGCAGGCCTGGAATGCGTATGGAGCGCAGTATATTTCCGTGCCTTCGGATGAACACGGCATGATCGTGGAGGAACTGGAAGCGGCGCTTCGCGTTGGGCCGAAGTTCATTTACGTCCTCCCGAACTTTCAGAACCCATCCGGTTCGACGATGAGCCTTGAACGCCGCAAGCGGCTGGTCTTGCTGGCCGATCAGTATGGCGTGCCGATCATCGAAGACGACCCGTATGGTCAGTTGCGTTATGACGGCGAGCATTTGCCCTCTGTCATGTATCTGGATGACACCTTCCGCAATGATGGCAAAACTGAATACAGCGGGAATGTCATTTACCTGAGCACCTTCTCGAAATTACTCGCGCCGGGTCTGCGCCTTGCGTGGGTGGTGGCGCCGCCGGAGGTGATCCGCAAACTGGTGATGACCAAACAAGCCGCCGACCTGCACACCTCCTCATTTAATCAACATGTCGCTTATGAAGTCGCCAAAGGTGGTTTTTTGGATGAGCATGTCAAGGTCATCCGCGCCACGTATAAGGAACGCCGCGATGTGATGCTGGAAATGATGGAGGAGATGTTCCCGCCCGAAATGCGCTGGTCTCATCCGCAGGGCGGCATGTTCCTATGGGGCATGATGCCCGAAGGCATGGATGCGGCGGATGTCTTGAAGATCGCCATTGACCGCAAGGTGGCGTTTGTGCCTGGCGCAGCCTTCCACCCAACCGGCGGTGGGAAGAATACGATGCGGCTCAACTTCTCGTTCTCAAACCCTGACAATATCCGCGAGGGGATCACGCGGCTTGGCACGACGTTGAAAGAGGTGCTGCATAAGAATGGACATAAGAGTTAAGTAAAAAGTGACGAGTAATAAGGGATAAGTAAAAAGCGACGTGCCAATCGGCTCGTCGCTTTTTTATCGTCAACGGTCTATCGTCTGCCGTCTATTCTTCCACGTATGGGACATAATCGGCGCGGGCGATGCCTTGTTTGATCGCCATCTCTGCCACAGCGCGGGCGACGGCATGATGCACCTTTTTATCCAGCGGACTCGGAACCAGTTCACCGGGCGGGGTCATGTCTGCAATCGTCTTTGCGGCCGCCAAATACATTTCATGGGTGATGCGCGGCGCGTACGAATCCACGGCGCCGCGGAAGATGCCGGGGAAACCGAGCACATTATTCACCGACTTGCCGTCTGCCGCGAATGCCGCGCCGCGTTCCATGGCCGCTTCAGGGTCGATCTCGGCATTCGGGTTCGAGAGCGCGAGGATGATCTGTCCCTTGCGCACCATCTCAGGTTTGATGAGGTTTGGCGCGCCAGTCGTCGCCACCACGATATCGCATTTCTCCATGACCTCTTTCAGGTTGGATTTTATTCCGCCCGCCTTTTCAAACCGCTCCAACGCTTCTGGACTCAAATCTGCGCCAAGGACCGGGTTCCCGGTCAGGCGCATCATCATCCGACCGATGGCATGTCCGGCCGCCCCAAGCCCGATCTGCCCGATGACCGCTTTGTTTAAGTCCGTGCCTGTTTCGCGGGTGGCGACCATCAATGCCGCCGTGCAGACGACGGCAGTCCCATGTTGGTCGTCGTGCATGACGGGGATATCCAGCATGGCTTGCAGGCGTTCTTCGATCTCGAAACAACGCGGCGCGGAAATATCCTCCAATTGAATGGCGGCAAAGGTTGGGGCAATGGCGGCCACAGTGCGCACGATCTCATCGGGGTCTTTGGTGTTCAACAAAATGGGAATCCCCGAAAGCCCCACGAGCGTTTCCATCAGCATGGCTTTGCCTTCCATGACGGGCATACTGGCCACAGCGCCAATATCCCCCAGCCCCAGAACCGCCGTACCATCGGTAATGATGGCGACCATGTGGCTGATGCTGGTATATAACCGCGCCTGCGACGGGTCCTTCGCGATCCGCAGACAGACTTCCGCCACGCCGGGGGTGTAGACACGCCGCAGCGTGGTCAGTGATTCAATGGGGTAACGCGAACGGATGGCGATCTTCCCTTTTTGGTGAAGTTCCAGCACTTCATCACGGACTTCGATGATCTTTGTGCCTTCGTTGATTTCCATTGCCGCCAGCACGGCGGCGAGGCTTTTCTCATCCTCGGCGGTGACGGTGATGTCCCGTACGACATGCTGTGAGGTTTCGGTCAACAGGACGATACTGCCGGTGTTCCCGCCTGCTTCGGCAATGGCGGTTAATAATTTTGCGAGCACGCCTTTTTTCTGTGAGTTCCGCACGCGCACGATGCGCATGATCTTCTGTTCCCAAGCCATAGCGGCCTCCTTTTTGTTCAATCCATTTTAACGCGAATACCGCGAAAACGATTCGCGGTATTCGCAATAACTATCAAAAGGCAGGGATACGCTATTTCAAAAGGTCTGGCAGGTCGGTAAAGGATTGGATGACGACGCACTCTGCGTCGGGGAAGAGAGTGCCGGGGTCGTAGAGAACAGGCGTCAGCCCGGCGCGAAGCGAGCCGACGACGTCTGCGAAGTAGTTGTCGCCGATGTACAACGTCTCATGCGCGGAGGCATTCGCCAGTTCCAATCCTCTTTGGAAGATGCGTGTATCGGGCTTGAAGGATTGCACTTCGCCGCCCGCCAACGCAAAACTGAAGTAGGAGTCGAGTTTGAGGTTTTTCAATTCTTCGTGAAAGGGTTCATCACGATTGGAGACGACGCCGAGCGTGTAGCCTGTCTCTTTTAAATTGGCAAGGATCATGGGCGCGTCTTCGGGGACGTATACTTCGGGTTTATAGTTTGTTCCCATGTGGGCGGAAACTTCGGGCGCGAGTTCGGTTGCCCGCTGTTTACTGAGCCCGAGCGCGATCAGGCGCCGCTTCGAATAATTCACCCAGAATTCGTTCTTGTCGTATTTGAAGGTGATCGAGTCCGTTTGTATCTCAAGGGAGTTGGCAAAGTAGAAATGCTCCCAGCGCTCGGCGCGGCTTTTTTCTTCTTCCGAAAAATGGACGTGGATGCTTTTGAGGTGCTCTACAAAAACCTCCCCGCCGGAGGGGAGGTGGTGACGCAGGGTTCCGTCGAGGTCGAATAGGATTGCTTTGATGCTTTTTGTTTGATGATTCATTTGGCTTTCTTTATCCACCGATATGTGACATTTCCACTTTGGGCAGCGGGATGCTGTTTTCAGAGCGGATCTCGGAGTAACGGTCGGCGCGTTTGCCCCAGACGTTTGCAATGACCTGTGAGATTTCCTCGTCGCTGGCGCCGCTGCGAATCAGGTCACGGAAGTCATGTCCCTTGTTGGCGAATAGGCAGGTGTAGAGTTTGCCTTCGGCAGAGAGACGGGCGCGGTTGCAGTCACGGCAGAATGCCTGGGTGACCGATGCGATCATGCCGACTTCACCGCCGCCGTCCTTGTAACGCCAGCGTTCCGCCACTTCGCCGCGATAGTTCGGGTCGATGGGCTCCAGCGGCATCTCCTGGTTGATGATCTGAACGATCTCCCTGGCAGAGACGACATCATCCATGCGCCAGCCGTTGGTGCTGCCGACATCCATGTATTCGATGAAGCGCAGGATATAGCCTTTCTCGCGAAAGAAGCGCGCCATCGGTAAAATGCTGGATTCGTTCACGCCGCGTTTGACGACCATGTTCACTTTGATGGGAGTCAGTCCCGCTGCTGCGGCGGCGTCCATGCCTTCGATGACTTTTTCCACGGGGAAATCCACATCGTTCATGGATTTGAAAATGTCGTTATCCAGCGAATCGAGGCTGACGGTCACCCGTTTCAGCCCGGCATTCTTGAGCGCCTGGGCGAATTTCGGGAGCAATGCCCCGTTGGTGGTCATTGTCAGGTCGAGGTCGGGAATCTCCGCAAGCATGGCGAGCAGTTCAGGGAAATCCTTGCGGACGAGGGGTTCGCCGCCGGTCAGGCGGATTTTCCTGACACCATGCGAGGCAAAATTGCGCGCGAGGCGGGTAATCTCCTCGAAGGTTAGGATCTGGCTACGATTCAGGAACTGGTAATCGGGACCAAAAACCTCTTTCGGCATACAATACACACAGCGGAAGTTACAGCGGTCTGTTACGGAAATCCGCAGGTCTCGCAGGGGGCGGTTGAGGGTATCGGTAAGGGTCATGGTATATCACTTTCTGGTCGAATATTCCATAAATGGGGATTTGGCGCTTGATAGCCAGCAGGGTGTCTGCGGATTATAACAACTTTATAAGAATTATTACCTGACGCTGGTGATTACCCACATCTTTTACGCCCGCCAATTCAGGAAAGAAAGCAAAACCTCTGCCGCGAATTTCACGAATTTTGTATCTTCTCAATATTTCGGGGTAAGCGTTTTTCCGAGCCGCCAAATATGGGAAGCAAGCCTGTGTTTTCGCCATTATTGCCAGATTTGGGGCAGGCATTTTGGGGCTACCCCGTTTTTTTGAGAAGATACCTAATTTTCGCGAATTGGTTTTAAAAATCCGTGTGAATTAGCGAAATTCGCGTATCATCTCAATAATTTGGGGTGAACTCCCAGACCCTAAAGGTTTTTCTGTCAGATTGGGTACTTTGCTGGCAAAATACGCTGTTCGACAAGATAATTTGGCCAGCGAGGGAAACCTTTAGGGTCTCCGCCCCTGTTTTT
>JAUXWL010000427.1 GCA_030680155.1 Anaerolineales bacterium | reverse complement strand
AAAAACAGGGGCGGAGACCCTAAAGGTTTCCCTCGCTGGCCAAATTATCTTGTCGAACAGCGTATTTTGCCAGCAAAGTACCCAATCTGACAGAAAAACCTTTAGGGTCTGGGAGTTCACCCCAAATTATTGAGATGATACAGGCAAAGACCCTAAAGGTTTCCCACGTGTTTCCCACGGTTACGAAAACGTCGTTTTGTGGTATCTTCTCAAAACCTTGGGGAAAAACCAAAACCTTAACGCAAGGACGCAAAGTCGCCAAGATTTTCAAGAAAAAGATTCGCTTTTGCCTGATTTTTTGGATCGGTTTTTTGTCAAAATTCAATTTTCTTTGCGTCTCTGCGCCTTTGCGTTAGGAAGGCAAAAACCTGCCCCGAATGATTGAGATGATACGTTTTGTGGGCGCTTTTTTTGCAAATTATGGTTCTGTTTTGCGGCGAAAACCTTTAGGGTCTGACTTAAGAAACGCTCTCTAATCGCTTTCCTGCCGATTTTGTGCCACTACAACCCGACCCGTTCCCGCACGCCTGGCGTTATCAAGCGCAGTACTAACAGCCCGTAAGAGGGCAGCGCTGGTGGAACCATGCTCCGGAAAACAGGCAACGCCAAGCGATAATGTAACAGGGTTGAGAATTTGTCCTTCAAATTTAGGATGGAGTTTTTTGGAGTACTCGGAAATAAATTTAGCGCGTTCCCATGTCACGATCCGAGAGGCGCCTGGCATGACAATGACAAATTCATCGCCGCCATAACGACAGGGGACATCATCACCGCGGAAATGCCGAAGCAGCAGGTTTCCCAATTCATCCAAAATCACATCACCTGCGGCATGACTCCAGGTGGCGTTAAATTGCTTGAAACCATCCACATCCAGCATAATAACGCCCAACGAAAGCTGCTTACGTGAAGCCCGCAGCAGTTCGCGCCTGAGGGTTTCTTCCATATAACTACGGTTGAATAAACCCGTCCGCTGGTCACGAACAGATTGCTCACGCAGGGATGTTGCGCTTTTGAGCAGGGCATCCTGAGCCTGTTTCTGCTCGGTGACATCGCGGATATTGCATTGGATCACTTTTTCATTGTCCACCGGGTAGACATTGCTGTGGAATTCCACTTGAAATGATCTTCCGTTTTTAGCTTTAAGCCGCAACTCTTCGTAGCGGGTGTATTCATTCTGAGCTAATGCTTTGAAGGCATCCTGACTGGCTTCAATATCCTTGAATGGGCCTACCTCCCAGAGCCTTTTTTCCAAAAACTCTTCGCGCGGATAGCCCAGCATCTCTATCAAATATGGGTTGACGTCCTCGATCACACCTGTTCTTGCATCCAGCATCAGGATCCCATCCCGGGCTGTATCAAACAGACGGCGGTAACGAAGCTCCGGTTCTTTAAGTGTTTGCATGATTACAACTCCACTCTTTCAGGCTATGAGACTCTGTCAAGTTAGTAACGCAAGATCAGCGCAATGTGTTGATGCGCTTCAAGTTGACCGTTCTCCACAAATACGACTTTTCCCTGCTTTTCCAAAACGGACTCAATGATCTCATCCACAGCATCATCAATTACATCGGGGGCAGCCGCATCATCCGCAGGGATGAGAATCATACCGGTCTTGTCCACGCGCGCAGGGAAATGAAAACCCTCTTCAACGACTAAGAGACGCCCGCGTCCCTCCTTCGCCAGCCGCCACACATCACCAACGGTGGCAGCGTATTTATTCTCTCCAACCGCTTTATCCAGTTCCGCTAAAACCTGCTGACGCTGTTCGGCAAGGGCCGACTCCACGAGCGGCCAGACCAGTTGCATCAATTCATGCGGCGATGTTTTATCGTGACTGCCTTGCAAGGTGGTCATGATCGCGTCCTTGTGCTTTGTCACTTCATTGAAGAAAGCCAAAAAGCGATCCACGCCAACAACAACCAGCGGCAAAGGGCTATCCACCAGAAACGGTTTGAGGGCGGTGTCTATCTGACGAAAAAACTTGCGGTGATACTCGTCACGGTAGGCAGATTTTTTGATGCCAAAGCCGCCGGGCAGGGGTTGCTCCCCGCCAGGGCCGGCATGTATCATCGGGAATCCGCCTTCCTGGACCTCGACGAACGTATCGCTCGTACACTCAAACAGGCGGGTTGGTTTCTCACTCAATACAAGCGTCCAATAACGCTGGGCGCGGTTCATGGCGAACACGAGGTCACGGGTAAGGAACGTATCGCCTACATTGACGCATTCATTCAAGGTGAAAGGCATTTGTATGGCAAGCGCAAAATCACGGTTCACGAACAACCCCAATCCGTTCAATGTGTGGCTATAATCAATTCCTTCCACTAATCTATCAAGGCGTTCCAATAACGGCGTGATCTCCCGCTTGCTAAATTCTTTATGCAAGCGGACAGCCGCCTGCTCTGCCAAATTCCTGACCCGGATCGGGTCCTGAAGGTTTTCAGGCGACGTGCGATGGGTGGGCAGGGTAATGGTCAACGCCGGATACCCTTTGATCTGTTGTAATAAATAGACTTCGTGGTTGTTCATTTTTCCTTTCTACACTACCAGAATTTCATTCAACGCCCACAAACCGCCTCTTTCGGCTTTGTAATTGCCGTCAAAAAACGGGTCATGACCGGCAGCACAATGATTACGATTGTCATTCTGTCGTTTTACCGTCAAAGTGCTCGTCAGCTTTCTCTGCTTCGGCGTGCGTATGATGAATAACACCATCGCGGTGATTCGGAGGAGCGTAGAGCGTATAAAGTTTCAATGGCACATTGCCAGTATTGATGATGTTGTGTTTCGTGCCCGCAGGAACGAGCACGGCAAAGCCTGCGCTGATCCCCGTGCGGACCCCATCGAGGAACGCCTCCCCAGTCCCCTCCTCCACACGAAAGAATTGGTCCAGTTCGTGCAATTCAATTCCGATCTCTTCTTTCGGGTTCAATGCCATGACAACGAGTTGAATGTTACTGGCTGTGTAAAGCACCTTGCGAAATTCTTTATTCCTGTTGGCAATGTCTTCGATGTTTTGTACAAACCCTTTCATGATATATCTCCAGTGAACGACTTTGGCATCGTCGTTGGTTATTTGACCTCAAATTTGAACAAATTTATTTCATGGGTGCGGGAAAGTTATTGCAGAAATGGCAGCAGCCTGACGGAGGCGCAGAACGCGGAATTCGATTCCATCACCCAACAGTTGAAGTAGACAAAGACCAGCAGTACGATCACCACGATCGCCAGAAACCCGCCGACATTGCGAAACAATTTCGAGATCGCCAGCAGGATGACCGCGCCGCCCAATGACACCAACAAGGCAGGAATGCTAAAATCGCCTTCGTTTATCGTGCCAATGCCGAACAGCGGACTCAGAAAGATACCCGCCAGGAACGCGCCGACGATACCAACAATAATATCGGCGAGCAATCCCTGCCGACTGTTGGTCTTCATGATCAGGCTGGCTACCCAGCCGATCACAGCCCCCACGATGATCCATAGTAGGAAATTGATCATTTTCTTCTCCTGAAAAATAGTATATCTATTCGAATGGACCGCCCCTCGCTCAGTCGTCTTACAGCGCAAGGCTGCTCCCTGCGCCGTACCCATTCTGGGCACTTTACCCATTCTGGGCGCTTTCCCCGGCGCAGGCGTTTTTTAGCAACACGCCGCCGGGACGGCGGCTTTGAGCCTGACTATGCACTGTAATACTACTCTTCGAGAATGAACGTGACCTTCAACTGAACCCGGTATTCCACGAT
>JAUXWL010000620.1 GCA_030680155.1 Anaerolineales bacterium | reverse complement strand
GATTATGTCGCGGATGCGACTCCCGATGGCGTGGTGCATAACTATGTGCTGGCGGTGTTGAACAAGGATTACCAGAAAGCCTACGGCTATCTCGCTGACCTGGAACACAAACCAACCTATGAAGAATTCCGCCGCTCCTTCTTCAATGGCATGGTCAACCCTGGCGATGTAGGCGTGGATATTGGCGCGGTGGAAACACACAACGACGAAGCCATCGTCACGGTTAATGTGTATTATTCCAACAACGACCCATTCTCCAGCCGCTACTCCAATACCGAGCGCGCCTTATTGGTGAAGCAAAACGGTCACTGGAAGTTAAGTTCGATGCCGTATAACTTCTGGGATTATGGCTGGTATCAGGAACCGTATAAACCGTAATTATTCCCTCACCCTAACCCTCTCCCAAAGGTAGAGGGGATTCGACTCTCAACGGACTTGACTCCCTTCTCCCCTCGGGAGAAGGGCTGGGGATGAGGGTTTTGGAGATTTCCTATGAAAACCATCCGTCGTCTTTATTTTTACGCCGTCTCCATCATCAGCATCGAAGTGGTGATGTGGGGCATCATCAGCCTGCTGCGTTCGATGTTCAACGCGCGGCAGGTCGTGGATAGCGCGTCCACACTGGCGCAGGCGTTATCGCTCATCCTTGTCGGCGTGCCGATCTTCCTCATTCACTGGCTGTGGGCGCAGCGCGTCTCCGCCGGGGATGACGAGGAAAAAACCGCCAGTCTGCGTGCCATCTTTCTGTATGGCATTTTACTTGGCACGCTCATCCCTGTGGTGCAAAACACACTTGCGTTGATCAACCGCATCTTCCTCGCCTCGGCAAATCTCTACACCTATCGCGCCATTGTCGGCGGCACACAAACGTGGATGGATAACCTGATCGCCCTCGTGATCAATCTGCTCATCGCCGCCTACTTCTGGAACATCCTCAAAGAAGAATGGCGCACACTGACAGAAACCGAAAACTACGCCGATATCCGCCGGCTGTATCGCTTCGTTTGGGCGCTCTACGGTCTGTTGATGGTTGTGTACGGCGCGCAGCAGGCATTGGACTACGCCTTCACATTATCCACGGGCACGGTGCTGGGGATGATCGGACGGGAAACTGTCGTCAATGCGATTGCCCTGCTTGTGATCGGCTCGCCCATCTGGTTCTTCTCCTGGCGCATCTTACAGGACGGGTTGGCTGATCCTGCCGAACGGGACTCTTATCTACGCCTTGGCATTCTCTACCTGCTTTCGCTCGGCGGCGTGATCATCGTCCTCACGGCGGGCGGCAACCTGATCTACATGCTCCTGCGGTTCGCTTTTGGTGATGGCAAATCATTCACCGATTTTTTGCAGGACATCGGCGGTCCGATTTCCATTGGCGTGCCGTTCGCCGTCATCTGGGCATATTACGGCAGCTGGCTGGGCAGGCAATTTTCCTTCGATGAAAATATCACGCGCCGCGCTGGCAAGCAGAGACTGTATTTTTACATTCTCTCCTTCCTCGGTCTGGCTGCAACGTTTTTTGCAATTGCATCCCTGCTTTCGGTGGTGGTTGACCTCGTCACGGAAAAGTCCTATTTATTCGATGCGCCCGTTTCCAGCGCGCTGGCGGCTCTCGCGGTGGGACTCCCACTCTGGCTGATGACCTGGCGTCCGATGCAGGCGCAGGCGTTGGAGGAGGGGTCGGTTGGCGATCATGCCCGCCGTTCGGTCATCCGCAAGACGTATCTGTACCTGGCGCTGTTCGTTGCGGTCATCGGCGGGATGGCTTCGGCAGGCGGGCTGATCTTCACGCTGATCAATGCCGCACTCGGCGGCAGCACAGGAGATTTTGCCAACTCCGTGCTCAACACGTTACAAACTCTGGCGCTGTTCGTGGTGTTGTTGCTGTATCACCTTTCCGCCTTGCGCAGGGATGGCGCAGCGCGTGCCGATGTGTTGGAAGAAAAACAGGCACACTTTCGCGTGCTGGTCTTTGACCATGACGGGCAGTTCGGTGAATCAGTGAAAGCCATGTTCGCAAAACGCGCGCCGAAAGTGCAATTGACGGTAGTCAATGCCAGCGTGCAGATCGCGGACGATGTGAAAGCGGATGCGATTGTTCTACCCGCGTCACTGGCAGTGAATACGCCGAAAAATGTCGAGGCGTGGATCAGGTCATTTGGCGGGAACAGGCTGATCGTTAGTGATGAGGCGGCGGGCGTGTTCTGGATGAACGATTTTGGGCAGGCGGCTGATTCCGCAAAGGCCATGGCGGAAGGGCAGGATATCCGCCCGCAGTCGCCAAAACGCATAACCCCCGTATGGACGTATGTGGCGTATGTGTTTGCGGCGTTGTTCGCATGCCAGTTGTTGTTTATGTTGTTGATGTTTGGCGTTTCAGTTGTGACAGGGTTCTAAGGGTGCTGGATTGGAGTAGGTCACGCAAGTTGCCCATTTATGGGCATTGCGCGTGACCTACTTTCTTCTTAATGATATACTTTTGAAAATTATCCTACGAAATCGAGGGCGAACACCATGAAAGTAACTGTCCTTCAAGAAAACCTTGCACGCGGATTAAGCGTTGTTTCACGCGCTGTTTCGCCGCGCAGTACATTACCTGTGTTGTCGAATATTTTGGTCGCCACCGATGAGGGACGTTTGCGGCTTTCCGCCACCAACCTGGAATTGGGCATCACCTGTTGGATCCCCGCGCGCATCGATGAGAACGGCTCGACGACGGTTCCCGCGCGCACCTTCTCGGATCTGGTGAGCGCCATGCCGAACGATCAGGTGCAGTTGACCCTTGATGTGAAGACTCAGAATTTGCATGTGAAGGGCGGCGCATCGAATAACGATATCAAGTGCATCGACGCGCAGGAGTTCCCCCCGCTGCCCACACCCGAAATGGACGGCGCAGTGCAGTTGAATGTGGCTGATTTCAAAGAGATGATCCATCAAGTGGCATTTGCCGCATCGACGGATGAAGCGCGCCCTGTATTGATGGGCGTGTTGATGAACGTGGAAAAAGACAAGGTCACGATGGCCGCGGCGGACGGCTTCCGTCTTTCGGTTCGCAAGGCGCAGTTGTCGCAGGCTGTGCAGCAGCCGCTTAATGTCATCATCCCTGCGCGGGCGTTGAACGAACTGGCGCGTGTATCAGGCGACGGTGAAGAGCCGATTTATATGGTGGTGCCAAAGAATCGCGGACAGGTCTTGTTCCGTGTGAAGGATGTGGAAGTGGTTTCGCAGTTGATCGAAGGAACCTTCCCTGATTACCACCAGATCATCCCACGCAGCCACAAGTCCCGCACGTTGATCTCCACGGCGGCGCTGCTCAAGGCCTGCAAGCAGGCGGAGATCTTTGCCCGCGAAGGCTCGAACGTGGCGCGGTTGGACATCAAGCAAGCCAATGGCGAGATGCAGCCGAGCGAAGTTGAAATTTCCGCCACCTCTGAAGAGACGGGCAAGAACGAGACCATTGTCGAAGCCACGGTGGACGGCTCCAGTGTGTTGATCGCATTCAATGTCAAATTCCTGCGCGAGGCGCTGGAAGTCATCAGGACCCCGAACGTGGCGCTGGAAACTTCCGCGGCGAATGCGCCGGGGGTCATCCGCCCTGTCGGTGACGAGGATTTCCTGCACGTTATTATGCCAATGCATTTGGGATAAGATTGAATGAGTTGAGTCCGCCAGCGTCACAAAGAGCCTGGCGGATTTTTGTTATCATAAGCCAATAGGTTCTCCATGACATTCCCCAGCCTAAACGAAGACAACGTCATCCGAATTTTACTTGCGCTGAGCCAGTATCCCATTCTCAGCAGGCGCATCCGCCATCACATGCGCAAGACGCTGTTTGCGCGCGGTATCACCACACGGGAGGCGTTCGACATGGAAGCCCGCCGCAAGGCAATCGAGTCTCAGACGCGTGAGGGACTTCTTAATCCCTACGAAGAGGAGCGCGCGGATGTATGGGAGGACCGCCTGCATCGTGTGCGTGATTCACTGACCGATTTTTACTTTGCCTATAATCTCCCCTACAGTGAGTTTGAAAATCTCGTCCGCGAGATGCTGACGGAACGCGGCCGGCAGGATGTCGAATTCATCTGGTTCAATCCCGAACTCGCCCCGCAGGATATGCTCTTCGAGCAGGCGGAGATGATCGAAGCCATGCCGGCAGAGGAGCGTCAGAAATACAAGGCCCGTTTGCAGGAATTGAAAGCCGTGCTCATCCGCACGATGATCAGCGACCAGTTGAGGTACATCCGCATTGCCCGCAAATGGTTCAAGGTGGAGGATCTAAAGGAAATCCGAATGCGCAAGATCGGCGGCGGAAAGATCGGCGGGAAAGCCGCAGGGATGCTGCTCGCCCTGCGCATCCTCAAAGAGACCGCTCCGCCTGAACTGCGTGACCGCTTCAAGATACCCATCTCGTATTATCTTGGCTCGGATGTGTTCTACAACTTCCTAACCTTCAATGACCTGGTGCATTGGAATGACCAGAAATACAAAACCGAAGAACAAATGCGCGCCGATTTCCCGTCGCTGTGCGAGGAATTCTCAAAGGGACAATTTCCCATTGAGATCATCGAAAGCCTCGAACAGGTTCTCGTCAAAGCTGCAGAGAGGCCGTTAATCGTCCGCTCTTCCAGTTTGCTCGAAGACAATTTCGGAACCTCGTTTGCAGGGAAGTACGAGAGCGTCTTTCTTCCCAATCAGGGGAAGCAGGAAGAACGGTTATCCGCGTTGGTGCAGGCGATCTCGAATATTTATGCCAGCGTGCTGAATCCCGATGCCTTGATGTATCGCCACCACAAAGACCTCGCGGATTACGATGAGCGCATCGGCATCCTGATCCAGATCGTGGAAGGTGAAAGATTCGGAAAGTATTACTTTCCCCACGCGGCGGGAGTTGCGTTCAGCCGCAACCTCTATCGCTGGTCTCCACAGATCAAACAGGACGAAGGTTTTCTGCGCCTCGTTTGGGGGCTTGGAACCCGCGCTGTGGACATGGTTGCGGACGACTATCCGCGCCTCGTTGCGCTCAGTCACCCGCGCCTGCATTCTTCTGCTGATGTTCGCACCATCAAACGCTATTCCCAACAAAATATTGACGCAATCGATCTCGAAGAAAATGCCTTCGCCACCGTCCCTGTCCGCGAGATTCTTCATGCGGATTATGCTCCGCTCCGCTACATTGCCCAGGTGATGGATGAAGGCTACCTCGCCCCGATCCGCTCACGCCTCGCTTCCACCGAACAAATGGTCATTACATTTGACGGTTTACTCTCGCGGACGCCTTTCGTCCCATCGGTGCGCGCTGCGTTGAATTTGCTTGAAACACATTACGGCTCCCCCGTCGATACCGAATTCACTGTGGAAATCATCAACCCCGATCACCAACCCGATGTGCGCATCTCCATTTTGCAATGCCGCCCGCAAAGCCATATTCAGGGAAATGGCGAAGTTCAAATCCCTCATGACCTACAAGAGGAAAGCATCATCTTCTCTTCGCAATCCATGGTTCCACATGGCATGGTGGAAAATATTCAGCATGTACTTTTTGTCCCCTCGCAAGCCTATTTCAATCTGGCTTCACAAGCTGAACGCACTCAACTCGAACGCGCCATCGGTCAACTCAACATTGCGCTCAAAGACCAAACCTTCATCGCCGTGGGACCCGGCCGCTGGGGCACATCCACGCCTGACCTTGGCGTGCATATCGCTTATGGTGATATCTACAATGCCCGCGCGCTCGTCGAACTGGCAGGCGACGAGATCGGCGCGTCGCCCGAACCTTCCTTCGGCACGCACTTTTTCCAGGATCTGATGGAAGCGAATATCTATCCACTGGGGATTTTTCTCGATGACCCCAACACCATTTTCAAGCGCGATTTTTTCAACGCCACGCCAAACCGCCTCGCCGATTTTATTTCCATCGAAAACCCGCGCGTCGCCGCTGCATTGAAATTGGTCTCCGTGCAGGATTATCGTCCCGACACATCCATGAACCTGATTATGGACTCCAACAAAAGCCGTGCGGTCGCATTTCTGGTCACTCATGAAAAACCAAAAGAGATAAACAGCGAAGAAGTTATTGAAGAATAATAAAAATGGGCGGCTCATCAGCGCCCATTTTTATGATACGTAAACCAGAACAAATGTTCTATTATTTGTACATCGGCATCGATCGCCGCCGAATCGTTTCACGCGTCAACGAACGTTTGGCGATGACATTGATCTTATTGGCGTTCTCAAGGATGTGCGTGGATACAACTTCCCAGCCCTCTTCACCCCATTCGTTGAGAAGTATTTCCAATTCATCCGCCTTCACTCCAGACCAGAATGCTCCCACGGTCTGTACACGATATTCCCATTTTTGAAGTTCGTCTGTCATGTCAGTCTCCTACAATGCAAACAACACATGCAGCACAATATCCGCCGTGAAGTGTGCAACAATTGCGGATTCAAGTCCGCGTTTCCAATACAACCAACCGAACGCGACGCCGGCAACGCCGTTCAACACGATGGCGCGTGCGATGACCAACGGCGTCAGCGGAAGAAAAGATGCGGTGGCAGGCAAATGCCCCAGACCAAAAAGCACAGCGGCAAGAATGTTTGCAACCCAGAACACTGCGCTGGTTGGTTTGCCTTCTGTGGTTTTGCTGATAAACGAACCAAGCCACACGAACAGCGACATGACGAACAGCCGCAGCAAAACTTCCTCGGATATGCCGCCATAGAACGACGCAAGGAAACCCTGCCACGCAGGCGGCTTTACGGATCCGCTTGCCAACGCTTCTGCCGCGCTGCCCAGTTCATTCAGCAAGGCAGGTTGGAAAACGAACACATCCAAGCCGATGATAAGCGCTGCCGCCACTGCGCCGATGATGATGCTCAACGGCAGAATCGCACGGATTTTATCCGCCACCGATTCGCCCGCCAGTTTTGCCTCCAAAATAGGCAGCCCAAGACCAACACGGTTGGCGAAGAAAAGTCCAAGCGCTGTCAGCGCCGCAAACATCACAGCGTTCTGACCAATTTGAATTACGAGCAGAAGCGGCAAGGGAATCGGCAAATCCAATTCTTGCAAGACCGTGCCTTGTAATGTCAGTGTGTATGGAATGACGGCGATAATGCCAAAGACTGCCGCAATCCATACGATGAAAAAGAGTTTCCAATTGAAAGGTTTTGTCATTTCGTTCTCC
>JAUXWL010000611.1 GCA_030680155.1 Anaerolineales bacterium | reverse complement strand
ATACAGATAGATATCCACATACGCATCCGCTTGATTTTTGGGGAGCATCTTGCTGACAATCGAATTGGAGATCAGCATATCCGTAATGAAATACGACATGATCATGCCGAAGAAGGAACGCATCAGCACGGCGGGGTTGGTCACGCGTAGAGTTTTTCTCGACCGCACAAGTTTTTCGAACACCGGCAGCACCTTGGGCGCGATCTCTTTCAACAGCATTGCCCCGTGCTTGCCGTTGAACTCCACGATCTCAATGAATAGTAATTTGATGTAAATGGGTTCCGCGCCAAGTTCGTTCATGGTCACATTCAACGCATTCTTCAAGAAATCCCCCACCGTCTCCCCTTCTGCCTCAAGGATGATCGGCAACACCTTTTTATAAGGGTGCTTATCCACGATGATGGCTTCAAAAATTTCTTCCTTGCTCGAAAAGTGATTGTAAATTCCGCCTAATGCGAGATTGGAATGTTCCGCGATCTGGCGCATGGACGTGGCGTGATAGCCATGCTCCATGAACAACTCAATGGCGGCATCTTCAATGGCAAGGCGGGTCACATCGCCTTTTTTCATTTTCTCTTTTTGAGGCATGGCATCTCCATAAAAATGAACGAGCGTTCGTTTTTATTTTATGCAAAATAGTATATTTGTCAAGAACAAATTTCTGGAATCGGCAGATGGATTACAATCCAGCCTGTGCTTACCACCCTTGAAAAAGATGTCCGCAAAAACCTGAAACACAACGTTACCGCCAACCTTACAGATGGCGGTCTTTTCGGCGTGGCGCTCGGCTTCGCATCGTTCAGCACCATCCTGCCGCTCTTCGTGGCCACCATGACCGACTCCGCCCTGCTGATCGGTCTCGTCCCTGCCATTCATTCCGCGGGCTGGCTGTTCCCGCAATTATTTACCGCCAGTCACGTCTCGCGTCTGCGACAGTACAAACGCACCGTGTTGACGATGACCATTCACGAACGCGCGCCGTTTCTGGGTCTCGCTATCGTCGCCCTGGCAATTCCCTTCATCGGCTTGAAGGCGGGGCTTTTCATCACCTTTCTTTTGCTCACATGGCAGGGACTCGGCGGCGGCTTCACCGCCAACGCATGGACCTCAATGATCTCGAAGATCATCCCGCCCGACTCACGCGGCACATTTTTTGGATTTCAAGCCGCGCTTGCGAACCTCTTCCTGAGCGGATCGGCGGTTGCCGCTGGATACCTGCTCGACTTCCTCGCCTCTCCCTGGGACTTTGCAGTCTGCTTCTTCCTCGCGAGTTTTTTCTTCGCCGTAAGTTGGTTCGCCCTGGCCGCTACGCGCGAACCCGAAGATACCGAAAAGGTCATCCCCGAAGAAAAAACACACTTCTGGGAAGACTCGAAAAAGATATTACGCAAAGACTCAAACTTCAACTGGTTCCTGAGCGCGCGCTTCCTCTCGCAGTTCGCCACCATGGGATTCTCGTTCTACATCATCTACGCCCTGCGCAACTTCAACATGGACACGGTCACCGCAGGCTATCTCACTGCCACGCTGACCATCTCACAGACCGTCGCCAACGCAGGCATGGGCTGGCTTGGGGATAAAATTGGTCATCGCGCCATGCTCATCCTCGGCGCATTCGCCGCCATGCTCAGCGCCATCCTCGCCTGGAATGCCACATCCATTTTGTGGTTCTATCCCATCTTCATTCTCACTGGTCTCGCCAACGTCTCCATCTGGACCATCGGCTTGGCAATGACCGTCGGCTTCGGCAGCGAAGCGGAGCGCCCGATCTACATTGGTCTCTCGCAAACGCTGACCGCCCCCGCCACCATCTTCGCCCCCATCATCGGCGGCTTCATCGTGGACGCGGCCGGTTTTATCCCCACGTTTTCGATCTCCACCATTCTCTCTGTGGTAATGATCGGCATTCTGCTATTCTTGGTGAAAGACCCGCGCAAGCAGGTGGTGGACCATGGACGGTAGACCGTTCAATGTCATCTTGAAAGGATGGAAAATGAAAAAGATATTCGCGATTTTCATGTTGCTTCTATTAGCAGGCTGTTCCCCTGCAAACCAGCAACCCAAAGCAGAAAGCACAATGCGGACCTTCTTCAGCGCACTGGCAAACGGACAATATGCCGAGGCGGTCAAGTTGTACGGTGGGGATTATGAAGTACTTGCAGGCTGGAATCCCGACATCTCCCCCGCCGAGTACGCATCCCTGTGGCAACGAGGCTGTGAACAAAATGGACTCGTCTGCATGGAAGTGATGGACGTGGTCAACGCAGTTGAAACGGAAAGCGGCTTCGAGTTCACAGTCACTTTCAAGATGAAGGATGGCGAATTGTTCCAGTTCACAGGCTGCTGCGGCGAGACCTTGCCAGAGCCGATCACGGAATATGTGATTAGCGTGCAAAAAGACAGCGATGGGTATCAGGTTTTGTCCATGCCGCCGTATGTGCCGTAGACACGTTCATCCCGCAGGACAGTTTTAGTGACATGTTATAATCCATTCCAGCCATGAAAATTGCCGTTGACACATCCATCATCATAGCGGTCATCGCCGACGAACCCGAACGGGAAAAAATCATTGAAATCACCAAAGGCGCAACCATCGTCGTGCCGCCGTCCATCGAATGGAAAATCGGCAATGCCTTTTCCGCCATGCTGAAAAGAGCGCGGATCACTCTTGAGCAAGTCATCGAAGCGATTGACATTTATCAGGAAATTTCCATGGAAGTTGTTGACATCAACCTGAAGGACGCGGTTCGGTTGGCAGGCAAATACAATATCTATGCCTATGATGCCTACATCCTGCAATGCGCCATTGACAACAATATCCCGCTGATATCGCTCGATAAAAACCTGGTCGAGATCGCACAAAAAGAAGGCGTACCAACGCTGGAGGTATAGCCATGACGATTTATACATCCTCGGAAGTGCAGAGGCAGTTTTCCGCCTTGCTCAAAAAAGCCCTGCGCGAGGGACAGGTTAAGTTTAAGACAAAAGATGGGCGTATCTTTATCATTCGTCCCGAAGCGCTGCCGAAATCATCTCCGTTCGAGGTACGAAGCGTAAAACTTCCCATAACCAGAGCGGATATATTAGAGGCAATCGGCGAAAACAGGGCTAGATATTCATAACGCCGTATTACAGGGGTTTCCACAGACCGGGGGATAAAAGGATTTTCGTCCATTTTGAACCTGCCTCTTCCTTTGATCTTTTTGACCGCCTGACAGGGAGTTTGCCATGAAAAAATCCAGCGTAATATTGTTTGTTTTTGTTTTTACTCTTGCCGCCTGCCTGTCCCCTTCAGAGGACCAGCCCGCCCCGCAGGTGACAGTCACTTCGGAGGTGGCTGCCACCTTGCCACCGTCCACCGCGGCAGATACCCCAACTCCCGTCCCTTCTCCCACTGTCACCTTTACCCTAACCCCTGTCGGATTTACCCTAGACCAGCTAGC
>JAUXWL010000594.1 GCA_030680155.1 Anaerolineales bacterium | reverse complement strand
CGCTGCCAGGCGCCAGACTTTCCGCGCCGAGGAGCATGATCACGAACAGGAAGAGCACCATGATCGCGCCTGCGTAGACTGTGATCTGCGCCATGGCAATGAAGGGCGCGCCCAACAAGAGGTAGAACACCGCCACGGTGACAAAGTTCAGCACGAGAAACAGCGCCGAATACACCGCGTTGCGGCTTATCAACATCCCCAATGCAGCAGAGATTGCCACAAGGGAGAGGACGAGGAAGACGATCAGGTCAGAATTCATAAGTACCTTTTAGTTATTAGAGAATAGAGATTGGAGAGTAGCGCCAGTCTGTTGTCATCCAGTCTCTAGTCATCTAATCTGTGGAATCTTTCATTTCCGGCACCGAGCGTTTGAACACGTTCGGCTCCACCTTGCGCGGGGTCAGCATCTGCTCGGATGCCACAGGCACGAGCAGCATGTCCTTGGTGTAGATCGCCTGCTTGCGGTCGGTGAAGGAGAGTTCGTAATTGTCGCCCAGCACGATGGCCTCGGTGGGGCAGGCATCTTCGCAGAAGCCGCAGTAGATACAGCGCAGCATGTTGATCTCGTAGGTGGAGGCATACCGCTCCCCAGGAGAGAAGCGTTTTTCATCCGTGTTTTCGGAGGCTTCCACGAAGATCGCATCCGCAGGGCAGGCCGCCGCGCAGAGCGAACATCCGATGCACTTTTCGAGTCCGTTGTCGTAGCGCTTCAGTTCATGACGGCCGCGAAAGCGCGGGCGGACGGGTCTCTTTTCTTCGGGATATTGATAAGTTACCGTTTTCTCAACCAGGAAAGAGCGAAGCGTTTCGCCCAAACCCCTCGAGAGTTCGATAATGGGATCAAAAACGCCCATGGGATTTTCTCCTCAGGTCTTTGTATATAAAGGCAATCGCAACCAGTAAACTGATGATGGAAAGGATGGGAATGCTCCAGATGTATGCCGCATTTTTGTACAAATCAGCCAGTAAAATTCCGCTGGCAGTGATGAAAGCTACAGCCAGCGAAAGCGGCAGCAGAATCTTCCAGCCAAAGGCCATCAAACGGTCATAGCGGATGCGGGGCCAGGTGGCGCGCACCCAGATCATCAAAAAGAGCAGGACGATCACCTTGGCGAACAGGTACAAAGGTCCGAGCAGGGGGTATTTATCCACGCCCGGGCCGAGATAGCCGCCGAAGAACAGGGTCGCCATAATCATGCTGATCACGATCATCTTCTGATATTCCGCCATGAAAAAGAGCGCGAACTTCATGCCCGAATATTCCACATGATACCCCGCGGTCAATTCCTGTTCGGCTTCGGGCATATCGAAGGGAGCGCGGTTCACCTCCGCCAGGGTGGCGATCCAAAAGATCAACGCGCCCACAGGCTGGATGACAACGAACCACAGCCCTCTTTGTTCATTGACGATCTCCGTCAAATTCATCGAATTGCCAAGCATTATGGCCGTTACAAAGGACATGCCCAGCGCCAGTTCATACGAG
Source organism: Anaerolineales bacterium (assembly GCA_030680155.1). Taxonomy (GTDB): domain Bacteria; phylum Chloroflexota; class Anaerolineae; order Anaerolineales; family Villigracilaceae; genus Villigracilis. The sequence continues at coordinate 8,155 of JAUXWL010000594.1, read as the reverse complement.
ATCATCTGCGCGGAGGAACGCATCCCGCCGAGCATGGCGTATTTGTTATTGCTGGACCAGCCCGCCAGCACAATACCGTACACCGCAATCGAAGCGATGGACATAATGTACAGAACGCCCACATTCACATTCGCAATGTAAAGGTTAATCTCGCGCCCAAACAAATTGAAGTGGGTGCCCAGGGGAATGACCGCCGCGAGGATCAATGAAGGCACCACCGTCAACACAGGCGCAAGGATGAAGACTGCCTTATACACCTTGCCCGGCGTCAACTCTTCCTTGAAGATCAGCTTCACCGCATCCGCGATCGGCTGCAACAAACCCTGCGGACCTGCGCGGTTCGGGCCCACACGCACCTGCATACGCGCCAGCGCGCGGCGCTCATACAGGGTCAGGTAGGCAAAGCCCGTCAGCAGAATCAGGCACAGCACAAACCCCTTCAAAATCCATTCGAGCCAGATTGTCCAATCCATAATTACTTCACCTTCCCCGATTCGCTGCGCAGGACGCGCGCCACAACAGGCTCGCGGATCGCAATCCCCATACTGCGGGGCACAAGCACAACGCCTGTCGAAATGGTATCGTCAACCTTCAAAACGGCTTCCACGTTCACGCCGTCAAAACTGATCTTCGCAGGCTTTCCAACTTCCAGCCCCAATTTCTTCACGGTAACAGGGTTCATCGCAACGAACGCCTCCCCCACCCGCTGCCCAAGCAACTCAGCAGACTGGATGGTGACGCCCAGGTCATACAACTTATTGACCGGGACCGCCAGCAACTCCTTTTCCTTGGGACGAAGAGCCGCTTCTTTCCTGACCTTGGAGATGCGTACGGTTCCCCCAACCTGAGCCACAGGGACGAGTTGCACACCGAGGCCGCGCGTGTTCTCATACGTTGTGCCGCCGTAATACAAGTCACCACGCCCGACGATGGGCCATTGTCCATGTACTTCAGCGAGTTTCTCGTAACTCAATTCATTGAAGGCATCAATGGAATTGGCAAGGATGTCGAACACCACTGAAGGCGACGACCCTTCGAGGATGATGCCCATCTGCCTGGCAACCATCGAGACAATCGCAAAGTCTGGTTTGCTGTCGCCTTTTATCGGAACCGCCGCATGGAAACGCTGCACGCGCCGCTCGCCGGAGACGTATGTCCCTTCGCGCTCGGTGAATGCCTGCGCAGGGAAGACCGCGTCCGCAATCTCGGTGGTGGCAGTTTCGAGGATGTCCTGCACCGCCACGAACTTCGCGCCCTTCAACGCCTTGGCGAGATTGGGGTCATCGCCAACGGGGTCAGCGCCAACAATGTAAACCGCCTTACCCTTGAGCGCCTTCTCCAGATCCGCTTCGGGTTTGAAACCAACCTCGAACGCGCCCTGGTCATTGGCTCTCTGCCAGACACCCACCAAACCATTATTGGGGCGTCCAACGTGGTCGGACTCTTTCAACAACGCAGCGCAAGCCGAAGCCAGCGCAGAAGTGCCGTTCACGCCGAGACCTTCACTGCCGAAGAACACCATCGCATTTTTGGCTTTGGCGAACTCGTCGGCGATCTTGCTCTTTTTACCAAAGTCGGCAACGGTCTTCATTTCATCACCATACGCATAACGGATGGTGTATTTCGCAAAACGGTCCAGCTTGGTCTGGCGCGGGTTGGCGACGATCAGCGTCGCACCACGGTCGGCGGCTTGCTTGATGCGCAGCCACCAGATCGGCGCTTCTTCATATAGATCAGAGGCAATCACAAGGATGGCGTCACCCTTGCCCATCGTGCCGATATTCGTACCAGCGCCGACGCCCACCAGTTGGGTCAACTCACCGCCGCCCATATCGGAATACAGGATGGCAGTCCCGCCCGCCGTATCCGCCAGCGACTTGAGGTTGAAGAGGTCTTCATTGGCAAGCCTGCCGGAAGCCAGCACCACAAAATCCTTCTTGTGCGCGGAGAATTTTTCCGCGGCAAATTTGGTGGCGGCATTCCAGGGAACGCGCGCCAGTTTGCCGTCCTTGCGGATCATCGGCTTGGTCAGGCGTTCCTTGCTTTCGGTGTAATGGTAGGCAAAACGACCCTTGTCACACAGCCAAATCTCGTTGACTTCTTCATTCTGGCGCGGCATGACGCGCTTCACTACCACATCACCGCCAGCCTTGGCTTCGCGGCGTGTGTTGAGCGTGGTATTGCATCCCACCGGGCACTGCGTACAAATGGAAGCCTGCGCTTCCAACTCCCACGGACGCGCGCCAAAGCGAAAGTCTGCCGTGGTCAATGCGCCGACAGGACAGATGTCGGTGGTATTGCCTGAAAAGACTGAATCGAATCCTGGGTCTGAAACTGAAATGATCTGGGTACCGCGTCCACGATCATCGAAGCCGAGCACGGCTTCCCCGGCAATCTCATCCTGAAAACGGATACAGCGCGCGCACTGGATACAGCGTTCGCGGTCGAGCCAGATCAACTCGCCGAGCGGAACCTGCTTGTCGAGATGCAATTTCTCGTCGTAGATAAAGCGGCTTTTCCCCGGACCAAACTGCATGGTCAGGTTTTGAAGCGGGCACTCACCGCCCTTGTCGCAGACCGGACAATCCAGCGGGTGCGAGGTCAGCAGGAATTCCACCGTGCCTTTTTGTCCACTGACCGCTTTTTCGGAGGAGGTCATCACGACCATGCCCTCTGAAACGCGGTTGGTACAGGCGGTTTCGAGTTTGGGCATGAACTGAATTTTCGGCTGCCCGTTCTCCATCACCACCTGACCGCTTGCGCGGTCCAGCATGGGTCTGCCGATCTCGACCAGACACATGCGGCACATGCCGACAGGCTCGAGTTTGGGGTGATGGCAAAAGACGGGGATGTCGATACCCGCCACCTTTGCCGCATCTGCAACCGTCAACCCTTCGGGGACGGTCACTTGTTTTCCATTGATTGTGAGAGTGACTTGTTTCGTCATGAATGCTCCGCAATATTCGTAATTCGTGATCCGTAATCCGTATTTTTTACGTTTTACGCATGACGCACTACGTTATGCTTTCGTCTTCTTTTTGAAATCCTGCGGGAACCGCTCGATACCCGTCACCACTGCCATGGTGGAGAATTCACCCAGCGCGCACAGGCATGTGCCCTGCATCTGCCTGGCGACATTCAGCAGCAATTTGACATCGTCGTCCGAGCCTGTACCGGCGTGGATGCGGTCGGTGAGATTCTTCATCCAGTAATTGCCTTCACGGCAGGGAGTGCATTTGCCGCAAGACTCATGTTTGAAGAAATGGATGGTCTTGTTGATGACCCAGTCAATGTCCACGGTATCATCCAGCACGATCACGGAGGCAGACCCAAGGTCCGAGCCGACCGTGCGGACGGAGGAATAGTCCATCGGGGTGTCGAGCACTTTGTCATCCACCACGATCAGAGAGGAGGATGCTCCCGCAGGCATGATGGCTTTGACAGACCTGCCATCCTGCACGCCCATGCCGTGTTCGTAGATCAACTGACGAAAGGTGGCGCCGAAAGGCAGTTCATAATTACCAGGCTTGCGCACGCGCCCCGAAAGCGAAAAAATCTTCACGCCTGCGCTATCGGCTGTGCCGATGCTTTTGTACCAGTCCGCGCCGTTGGTAAGGATGGGCGGCACATTGGTGAAGGTTTCGACGTTGTTGATAATGGTCGGCTTGCCGTACAAGCCATAGGAAGGCGGAAAAGGCGGGCGCACGCGCGGTTGTCCGCGTTTGCCTTCGAGGGATTCGAGCAGGGCGGTCTCTTCGCCGCAGATGTAGGCGCCCGCGCCGAGGTGGGTATAAATTTTCAGCGAGTAGTCGGTGCCGAAAAGATTTTCACCAAGGAAACCCGCCTCTTCCATCTCCGCGATCTTTTCATCGAGGAAGGCGGCAACCTGCCAGAACTCGCCGCGCAGATAAACATACGCTACATTCGCACCGACGGCATAACAACCGATTGCCAGTCCTTCCAAAAACTGGAAGGGATTGCTTTCCATGATCTCGCGGTCTTTGAAGGTGCCCGGCTCGGACTCGTCCGCATTGGCGACGACGTAATGAGGCCAATTGTTCTTATCGATGAAGGACCACTTCATGCCAGTCGGAAACCCCGCACCGCCGCGTCCGCGCAAGCCAGATTTCGTCACCTCACCTGTGACTTCGGTGGGCTTCATCCTGGTCACAGCTTTTTTGAAGGCCGCGAAGCCGCCGTTCTTCTTATAGACGTTCAACTTGTTGAAATCGGGAATATCACGATGACGTAAAAGGATGTGCGCCATTATTTGGACTCCTTTTCCGTCTGCTTCAGGGCTTCGATCAATTCCATCGTGCGATCCACGGTCATGTATTCGTGATATTCGATGCCGTCCGGTCCCTGCGTTTGGAACATGGGAGCGCGGTCACAGGCGGCAAGGCACATGACCTCTTCAAGCGTTACCAACCCGTCTTCGGTGGTTTCACCGACCTTGACGCCAAGATTGCCACACAGGTTTTCAAGGAACTCATCCGCGCCGCGCAGGGCGCAGGGCAGATCGGTACACACTTGCATACGATACTTGCCGGCTTTCTTATCGTGATAGAGCGTGTAAAACCCAATAATGGAGGCAACATCCGTCTCGGTAATGTCGAGCAGGCTGGCGATATTCTGCATCGCCTCCTTGTTGACGTAGCCTTCCTCACGCTGGGCAAGGTACAAAAGCGGCATGACCGCCGAACGTTTGTGCTCCGGCGGATATTTGGAAAGGATTTGTTTTACTTCTTTGGAGTATTTCTGTAAAAGCATAAAACCTCATATTTTCCCTCACCCCTTGCCCCTCTCCCTGAGGGAGAGGGGTTGGGGTGAGGGAAGACTCATCGGTCAATATCTCCGAGGACGATATCAGTGGAGGAAAGAATGGCGACCAGGTCTGCCACCAAATGTCCCTTCACAATTTCTGGAAGGACAGCAAGATTATCAAAGGATGGGGTGCGCATGTGAACGCGCCTGGGTTTGGGTCCGCCATCGCCTGCGAGCAGTACCCCCAACTCACCACGCGGGGATTCGATCGCGCTGTAAATGGATGCGTTCGGCGCGGGGAAACCTTCCGTCCACAGTTTGAAGTGATGAATCAGCGCTTCCATGCTCACGCCGATCTCCGAGCGCGGCGGCGGGACGAACTTGCGGTTCTCCGAATGCACAGGACCCAGCGGCAGTTTATTCAACGCCTGTTCCACGATCCGCAGCGACTGGCGTAATTCTTCGATGCGTACAAGATAACGGGCATACGTATCGCCTTCGGGCAGCACAGGCACATCGAAATCGTACTGCTCGTACCCACAATATGGTCGGGCTTTACGCAAGTCCCAATCCACACCCGAAGCGCGCAACATGGGACCCGTCACACCGTAGGACAGGGCGGTTTCCTTGCTCAAGCGCCCAATGTCCACCATGCGGTCAATGAAGAGCGGGTTCTTCGTCAGCAGTTTTTCATATTCATTAATACGCTTGGGGAAGATCTTGAGGAAATCGCGAACAGCAGCTTCAAATTCCACAGGCACGTCGCGCCAGACACCGCCGGGGCGGATGTAGGTGGTCATCATGCGCTGGCCCGAGACCAGTTCGAAAATGTCCAAAATCTGTTCGCGCTCGCGGAAACAATACAGGAACATCGACATCGCAGCGAGGTCCAGGCCTGAAGTGCCGAGCCAGACCAAATGGGAGGCGATGCGCTGAAGTTCCACCAAAATCACGCGCAAGGCTTGCGCGCGCAACGGCACATCCAAATCCACCAGTTTTTCCACTGCCATCACATAGGCAAGGTTGTTGCCCATCGTGTTCATGTAATCGAGGCGGTCGGTCATCACTTCAGCCTTTTGGTAGGTCTTGGCTTCCATGTTCTTCTCGATGCCCGTGTGCAAAAAACCGATATCGGGAATGCAGTTGACGACGATCTCGCCGTCCAGTTCCAGCAGCAGGCGCAGCACACCATGCGTGGACGGATGCTGCGGGCCCATATTCAGCAGCATGGTCTCGCCGGTCAGCGCGCGCTCAGAAACGAGATGTTTATATTGATCTATGGTAACTTCTTCGATCTGTGCCATGGTTATTCCTTTACGTACGGCTTGCGCAGGTCGATCTCATCATAGTTGAAGGTGAACTGCGGTTCTTCGTAGCCGAGCGGAAAATCCCTTCGCAATGGATGCCCTTCAGTATCATTGGGCATCAAAATGCGGCGCGGATCGGGATGACCTTCGACCTCGATGCCAAACATATCGAGGAGTTCGCGCTCGCGCCAGTTTGCGACGGAATACACGCGCGTCGCAGTCGGGACCTTGGGGCTGTTCCCGTTTACTGGGACTCTCAACTGCACCGATAGATTCTGCGCCAGCGACGTAAGCTGGTAGATAACATGAAAACGCGGTGACGTTTGCGGGTAATAATCCACAGCCGTCAGCGCGGAGAGCAGCTCAAAGTGATGTTCGTCGCGCAGCATCGTCAACGCATCCACGATCTGCGCGGGGGTTACGAAGAGATGCACTTCATCGCGGAATTCTTCCAGCTTCGCGCTGAACTTGCCCTGCATTGCCTTTACGATTGGTTCGAGTTTTTTATCCATAATTTTCACCATGTCATTCCCCAAAGGGGACGCTGTGCAAGGGCGCGCTTGTTCTTTGCCCGCCTGTCCTGGTGTTTTTCCAGGTAAGCAATCCCCACATTATTGGGATTGCTTACCCATTCGGGTACGATGTCGTCGGGGACAGCGCCCTGCCCGCTACGACATTAAGTTTTCGCCAGGTCTGCGAATTTCTGTCCCTTCACCTTTTCGTACACGGTGAGCACGCCATGGATCAACGCTTCGGGGCGCGGAGGACAGCCCGCCACGAACACATCCACCGGCACAACTTCATCCACACCCTGGTAAATGGCATAATTATTGAAGACTCCGCCGCAGGAGGCGCAATCGCCCATGGCGATCACCCACTTGGGTTCGGGCATCTGGTCGTACAAACGACGAAGGACGGGTCCCATTTTCTTCGAGACACGTCCCGCCACGATCATCAGGTCAGACTGGCGCGGGCTGGCGCGCATCAATTCCATGCCGAAGCGGCTCATGTCATAATGCGCCGCCTGCGCCGACATCATTTCGATGGCGCAGCAGGCCAGTCCGAACAGCATGGGCCACATCGCATTCGTGCGCGACCAGTTGACAACATCTTCAAGCGTGGTGGTGACCACGCCCATATTTCCGAGTTTTTGCTCTATTCCCATTCCAGGGCTCCCTTCTTCCAGGCATAGATATAACCAATAATGAGAACCACAATAAACACCGCCATTTCGATCAAACCGAACAGACCGAGTTGGCGGAAGGCGATTGCCCATGGCAAAAAGAACACCACTTCGATATCGAAGAGGATGAACAAGACTGCCACCAAATAGAAGCGGACGGGCATGCGCCTCGTCCCTTCACCATAGGGAGTCATGCCCGATTCATAGGGCATATCTTTGGCATCCGATTGTTTCTTGGGCCCGAACAACCCCCCGAGACCGATGGCAATAAAAGCAATCAAAGTGGCAACCGCGATCATGACCGCGATTGCGATATATTCCAGCAGCATGTACACCTCATTGATGCGTGAAATCTGGCACAGTTCGGCGTAGTATATCACAAGAGACTTTGTCAGACTAGAAAAAGTGTTACTTTTCACAAAAATGGTGATAATCATCATATTTTGGTAATAGTTGGAAAATTCCATGCCTCTTCCCAAAAGTTAATCGTTTACAGGCAATCATCGGACCAAAGTCGTAAAGGTCTTTTTTTTACCCGTAAATTAGCGCAGAAGCTGCTGTTAAAATGGATAAAGTCTAGCTTAGAATCCGTTTTAAATCCGTGCATCCGTTATGCCATCCGTTGGCCACAAACGCCCTCTCAAAATATTCCCTTCGACAGGCTCAGGGAAAGCCTCTGCCATATCATGCCCGTAGGGTACGCCCACGCGGATACCACTCCGTGGCACAAGCCGTGACCCCGTCCCACAAGGGGATGATATCCCACAAGGGGATGATATCCCACAAGGGGACAATGTGCGCAGACTCCCCGCAGGGACCCGCCTGACCAAAGACGGCGTGGACGCGTGGTTCGACAAAACCAAACTCATCTATAATTGACATACCTCGCGCATCGTGAATC
>JAUXWL010000591.1 GCA_030680155.1 Anaerolineales bacterium | reverse complement strand
ACGTCGCCAACGCCAAGCTCGCCCTTCCGAGCCTCTGGCACGTTCTTTTGCTTCATGCCGACGAAGGCCCAGATTTCATCAACCTGGATGCGCTTGCACGACAGGCTGCGCAGCTTGCGGTCCTGATACTCGGAACAAGCCCGCCCGGCATCGGCCAGCAACTTCACGATGGTGTTCTTGCTCGCCCCGGTCATGCGGGAGATCGCCCGGATGGAAACCCCCTCAACCATCATGGTGAGAATTTGGGCGCGCTTGGCGGCGGGGAGCTTGTTCATACCCCGATTATCTGACTCTTTATGCTTACCGTCAAGTATATGGGTCTGGTTATTTCTCTCCTTGTTTCACAACCTCTGAGGGAGTCAGAGTGTCGCGGTCGCATCTTGTTCCTCGGGATAATTGACATATATGTCAATAGACGATTTGATAATGGACCGCGTCTCGCGCGGGATGCTCTATCCGCTCATTCCTAGGGCGGCGGGCACTTCACCTCGGCGAGCGATGTTCGTTTCAGAGGCAATTTGGCAGATGCTCTCGACTGAACACGAGGACGGGGAAATGGAGGATCGGCTCGGTATCCTGCAAGCGGACCTTGAATTGTTTGCCGAAGGTTTGCCCGTTGATCCCAAGTATCTCTTCCTGCTCTACCCGCGCAGAGAAGCTGTCTGGGAAATCAGAAGCCTAAGACCAAGCCCGTCGATTCGCGTACTCGGGCGCTTCGCAAAGAAGGACGTGTTTATTGCGACCAACATGGAACTGCGAGAAAATCTAGGCGGATGGCAATCGCGAGAATGGAAGAATGTGAAAAGGATGGCGTGCACCCGGTGGGGGCATTGTTTCCATACCTATCAGCCAATGCTTTCTATCAACATCCACGATCTAGTAACGGGCGCGGTCAATGGAAAATACTTTAAAGCTTAGTCCGGTGAAGAGACGCGACCGCGCCTACTATCGGCAGCGGCAGAAGAACCGTGTCTTCACAGAACTAGTTCAGTTTGTCGCGGACGAGGCAGAACGGCGCGGCATCACAAAGAGGGAGCTTGCCGAAGTCGTTGAGAGGGATCCCGCTCAAATTACTCGGTGGCTGTCTGCTCCTTCCAATTTTGAATTGGACACACTGAGCGACATTCTTTTGGCGCTAGGCGCCGAAATGGACCACAGGATTGTGCGTTTTTCCGACCGAGCTAAGCCGAATGATGTGCATCCGCTTGTAGTGGAGCGGCCCCAAATGACTGTAGAGATCGGCCATCCTAAGCCACTCATCACGGGTCCCAATCCGCGCGCGCCGCAAACCTTCAAGTTCATTGATGGCCAGCCAGATCTAAAAGTGGTGGAAGCCTCCATCGCGGTAGCTGAGCAGTGATACCAACAGCGGACTCGCCCGACGTTTTCGGAAACACCGTGTTCTGTGACGATATCCGTCACGAGATAGACGGAAAAGTATCATTCATTGGCGCGTATCAAGGCGGAATGCAGGTCCACGTCCCGTTTCCTGCCACCATTCCAAAATTTGCCTTTGGTATTTCGCTATTTCAGCGTCGCTCAGCCTTTGAGGGGAAGATTTCACTAAGGGTATATCTTCCGGGGGACGAAGACGAAAATCCATCCGTGGAATCTCAATTGGATGCCCCGCTTCCGCCGCCCACGGACCCGTCACAGGGAACGCCTTTTGCAGGAGGCCCATTCATAGCCATGAGGGCCTACGTCACTGTGGCGGGAATGGTTATAAAGGCACCGGGCGCCATAAAGGTGAGAGCCTTACGTGGCGGAGTACTTTTCCCGATCGGGGCTCTTGGCGTCCTCCAAGCGACCCCAGAAACGCCAACTCCGACGGCACCAACTTAAGCTATTTTTTCCAGCGCTGTTTGGCCGCTCGGGTGGCAATTTCTTTCCGCTTTGCCGAGGAAAGACTGGAAGCCCTCGCGTTGCCACCCATCTTGCCTAGCGCTACCGCCGCCGGATTCTTGTTCTCGTCTGGCCGCGCGTCCGCCACCTGCCCCGTGGCAATGTCGCCAATGAGTTTGGCGAGGGAGATCGGGTCGCGGGGGCGTTTCAGTCGCTTGGTCATGATCCAGCCTTAAGGCGAGCGACGCCACCAGCGGTGAGTTTTAGTCCTCCTGAAACGCGCTCAATCAGGCCAAGGGCCTTCAATTTGGCCTCATGCTCGGTAGGAATTACGGCCGTCATTAACTCGTTCGTCAGGGCCGACAGGGACGCGAATTCTGCCGTGGTCAATAATGTATCCATGTCCGGATTGTACCACGCGCGCGCGAGGCAAAAAGGGCCAGTCAACGGCAAAGAAATTCAAACTGACCCACTACCATCTGGATCAAGCCAAGCATTCCATTAGATCGCTAGCATTCAACATATGGTCGGTAACCCACAGTCTTGATGCATTCCAAAGTGTGATGCTGCGAATTGATTGTAAGCGGTGTTCTGAGGCCGCCTATCTGTCGGGTTGTTGATCTGTGATGGTGCTGATCCTGCTGTGAGATTGGGATCGGCTTGTGTCTAGACTTGAACCTACGCTTGAGCCTGAGCGCCGGGTCCGGCGCATCGAGGTG
>JAUXWL010000575.1 GCA_030680155.1 Anaerolineales bacterium | reverse complement strand
AAACAGGGGCGGAGACCCTAAAGGTTTCCCTCGCTGGCCAAATTATCTTGTCGAACAGCGTATTTTGCCAGCAAAGTACCCAATCTGACAGAAAAACCTTTAGGGTCTGGGAGTTCACCCCAAATTATTGAGATGATACCTTTTCTTTGTGTAATGCTGTGTAGCGCGCATTCTCTAATGCGCCTGTACAAACGAGACGTTAGAGAACGTCTCCTGCACGAAAACGCAAACAGGAGAATTTTATGAATTTTTGGAATGACCCCTTGAAAATCGCCGCGGACTGGCTCGAAGGTATCTTCGCCGGCTGGGGCATGGATGCTGTCCTTGCCCATGTGCTGGTTGCCTTCCTTGGCGTTCTCCTGCTCATCACCGTGTTGATGGTGCTGGATATTTTCCTCGTTTGGATCGAGCGCAAGGTGGTGGCGCGCTTTCAGGATCGCCTTGGACCCAATCGGGTGGGACCGTTTGGGTTGATCCAGCCGTTCGCCGACATCATCAAGCTCATCATCAAAGAGGATACAACCCCGGGCGGCGCGGATAAGGTGGTGTATAACCTTGCGCCGATCCTTTCGATGATGTCTGTGTTGATCCTGTGGGCAGTGGTGCCGCTGGCTCCCGTGATGCTCGGCGTGGATCTGAATGTCGGCGTGCTGTTCCTGATCGCGGCAGGCGCGATTGGCACGCTTTCCATCATTATGGCGGGCTGGTCGTCGAACAATAAGTTCGCGATGATCGGCGGTTTTCGTCAGGTGGCAGTGATGGTTTCATTCGAAATCCCGATGCTGACCATGCTGATGATCCCCGTTATTTTCTCAGGTTCGATGAATCTGAATACCATCATCGAGTCACAGAATATCTGGTATGTGCTGATCTCTCCGTTGGGAGCGTTGATCTTCCTGATCGCCGCCATCGCGGAGTTGGGACGCGCTCCCTTCGACCTTGCGGAAGGCGAATCTGAACTGGTGGCCGGTTTCAACATCGAATATTCAGGTATGAAGTTCGGCATGTTCTTCGCAGGTGAACTGCTGCATGCATTTACTTTCGGCGGATTCTGGGCGATCCTGTTCTTTGGCGGATATCGCTTCTTTGGTTTGGAGCAGGTCAGTCCCTTCCTGGCGATACTCATCCTCGTCATCAAAGCCATGGTTGGATACTGGGTCATCATGTGGGTGCGATATACGGTGATGCGCATCCGTATTGACCAGATGCTTGCCTTTAATTGGAAATTTCTCACGCCCCTGGCATTCGTGCTTGTGCTGGTGACGGCTCTGGCGAACGCGCTTCTGGCGAACGCCCCAACCTGGCTCTACGTCTCTGGCATGTTCCTTGCCAATGTGTTGACTGGCTGGGCTGCGCTGGAAATTGCCCGTTCCGTGGCGCACAAGGAGCGTGAACAGGTGGAAGGCGTGAAGAAGCAGCCTGTGGAGGCTTCCCACTAATCGGGAGAATGTACTATGACTGGTGAACAGATCTTTTTTCTTATTACGGCTGGTTTTACCCTCGGCTCTGGCTTGATGGTGGTGACCACGCGCAACCTTGTCCATGCGGCGCTGTGGCTGGTGTCCACGTTGTTCGGTGTGGCGGTGGCGTATGCGCTGCTAAACGCCAACTTCATCGCTGTGGTGCAGGTTGTGGTGTACATCGGCGCGATCGCAATCCTCTTTATCTTTGCGGTCATGCTCACCCGCAAGGACCTGCGCGATAACACGCCGCAGATGAACAAGAACTGGTGGATGGGCGCGCTTTTGGCTGTGCTGACCTTTGCTGGTCTTGCGTTCCTGCTTCAGGGTTGGAGCGGCTTCTCGAAGACCGCAGCAGTCTTCCCGTCTGAATTTGATGCGGTGGGGCAGTTGGGCGAGGCGCTGGTTTCGCCGAATGCCTACGTCCTGCCGTTTGAAGTGGCGTCCGTCCTCTTGCTGGCGGCGCTGGTGGGCGCGGTTTACGTCGCGTTCAACAAGAAATAGGAGGCGCACAGATATGGTTCCTCTTTCCTGGTATCTCATGCTTGCGGCGGCATTGTTCAGCGTTGGTCTGTTCGGTGTGCTCGTCCGCAGGAATGCGATTGCAATTTTGCTGGGTGTTGAGTTGATGCTCAACGCCGTGAACATCAACCTGGTTGCCTTCTGGCGCTACGGTGATGTGACGTCGATGGCCGGGCAGGTGTTTGCCGTCATCGTGTTTGCCGTCGCCGCCGCGGAAGTTGCCGTGGGTCTGGCTTTGGTTATTTCTGTGTACCGCCGTCGCAATACGGTGGTTGCAGATGAACTCGATATGATGAAGTGGTAGGGAGTTATGACGACTGAATTATTGATCTGGCTAATCCCGCTCCCGCCTGTGCTGGCTTTCTTCCTGATCGTGTTATTCACGAATAAGAACAAGGCGCTCAGCCATACGGTGGGCGTGGGCGCAGCGTTCCTTTCATTCCTGGCGGCGATGGTGGTTTTCATCCGCGCGCTCGGCGAAGAGCATCTGGGTGAACATCCCTTTGCGTCTTCGATCAACTGGCTGCCGACAGGCAATACCTGGCTGAAGATCGGCGTGCTCGTTGACCCGCTCGGCGCTGCGGTCTTGTTCTTTGTATCCATTACGATCTTCATGATCTTTCTGTACAGTGTGGGCTATCAGAATTATGGTCAGCCCAAAGGCGACCATGACCAGGCAGGTTTGCCGCCGCACGGCGCAACCGTTCACGGGCACGCCGTTCCGTCCGTCGAGCCGATGTACTCGCGCTTCTTTGCCTTCCTCGGCTTGTTCGCGTTCGGCATGTACGTACTCGTCATCTCCGACAACCTGCTAACCATGTTCGTCGGCTGGGAGATCATGGGCTTGTGCTCCTACTTGCTGATTGGCTTCTGGTACGGCAAACCCTCGGCGCGCAACGCCGCCATCAAAGCCTTCATGACCACCCGCATCGGCGATGTGTTCATGCTCTTGGGCATTGCTTTCCTCTACAGCGTGACGGGGACGCTCTCCTTCCGTGAGATTTTCACCGATACGATTTTGCATACCCTCGCTTCTGTTCCTACGGGTGTGCTTGGTCTCTCCGCGGCAGG
>JAUXWL010000573.1 GCA_030680155.1 Anaerolineales bacterium | reverse complement strand
GGAGATTGGTTGGGGTTGGTTCCGTAACGGAGGGTGTGGGATTTCATGTGTGTTCCTTTGTTGTCAACGGATGTACTCAACGGATGTTTAACGGATGCATGGATGTGGTCAACGGATGTACTCAACGGATGTTTAACGGATGCATGGATGTGGTCAACGGATGTACTCAACGGATGTTTAACGGATGCGCGGATGTGGTCAACGGATGTACTCAACGGATGTTTAACGGATGCGCGGATGTGGTCAACGGATGTACTCAACGGATGTTTAACGGATGCACGGATGTGGTCAACGGATGTTTGTCAATATAACTTTTCGTTCGCCTTGGACAAGTTCACCGATGATGAAAGTGGGTTCTGGAATTGAGGATTGAAGTTCGGCGGCAATGGATTTATCCACGATGGCGATCATGCCGATGCCCATGTTGAAGACACGGTACATTTCTTCTGTGAAGATGTTGCCTTTTTGTTGTATCAGATTCCATGGCGGAGGGATTTGCCATGAACCTTGATGAATGACCGCGCTCAAGTTTTCAGGCAAAACACGCGGAATGTTTTCGATGAATCCGCCACCTGTGATGTGTGCAAGGGCTTTGATGTGTGGCAAAAATGAATATAGATCATTGAAATAGGAACGATGCGGAGCGAGCAATGCGTCTGCCAATGAACAGCCAAGTTCGGGATGAACGGATTGCAAGTCTGCGCCTTCAAAGACCTTGCGGATGAGCGAATAGCCGTTGGTGTGCGGTCCGCTTGACGGTAGACCAAGGATCAGGTCACCGGCGAGCAGGTTCGGGCGGGGTAAGATGCGGTCTTTTTCCACGATGCCAATGATCGTGCCAGCCACGTCAAATTCCCCGTGACAATACACGTCGGGCATTTCCGCCGTCTCACCGCCGAGCAATGCCATGCCTGATTCTTTGCAAGCCTCAGCAATGCCAGTCACAACCTCCGCGGTTTGTTCGGGATTCAATTTGGAGGTGGCGAAGTAGTCCATAAAAAAAAGCGGGCGCGCGCCCTGCACGAGAATGTCGTTGATGCAGTGATTGACGATGTCATGCCCAATGCCGCGATATCGTCCAACCGACGCGGAAAGTTTAACCTTGGTGCCGACGCCATCGGTGGAAGCGACGAGCACGGGGGTGTCCATTTGCTTGAGCGTGGATGCATCGAACAGACCGCCAAAAGAACCAATGCCCGCGAGCACGGATTCGTTGTATGTGGCACGGACGGATTCTTTCATGAGTTCAATGGCGCGGTTGCCAGCGTCGATGGAGACACCTGAGGAAGCATAGTCAACGGATTTCTCAACGGATTCAAACGGATGCACGGATGAGGACAACGGATTTTCAGCGGATATGCGGATGGGGACTTCGATGGTTCTGTCTGTTCCCTGTACGACAAAACGGATGGGTGAGACTGTCTCTTCAGTATCGAGCGGAGGGAGCGACATTCCTGGTTTCACCCAGATGGCTCGATACAATGATTTCTGCCAGTCCTGTATTTGCGATGGCGGGAATATACGGTGGTAATCGAGGCGGGAAAGCCCAAAGTTATACAGCATCCCAACTTCAGTGCCTGTCGCGGCAAGATACGCAACCGCCTGATACACCTCATCGTTGGTCAATTGATGCGAAAAGGCTTTACATTCCACCACCAGTTGGTTTTCTATCCATAAGTCAAGAAACATGTACCCAACCAGCATATCACCCACCCAGGCTTCCACGCGTTGTTCGGGGTTAACTTCCAAGCCATTCGCACGGCACAATTCCGCCAGACGGATTTTATAGAACTTCTCCCTGTGCCCAGGCTTCAACTCATTGTGAACCTGCATGGCAAGCCCATTGATTTTATAAGTCAGTTCATCGTATTTTGTTTTAACGAAACCAGGTTTTTTCTTCGCCATCATGCCTCCATCCGTTGTTCCCATCCGTTGATCACATCCGTGCATCCGCTATTATCCGTTGACCACATCCGCGCATCCGTTCCCATCCGTTGAGTATATCCGCGCATCCGCTATTATCCGTTGAGTACCTTACCGGCAATATCCCTTCTGTACTGCACTCCCTCAAATGCAACCTTCCTAATATTAGCATACACATTCTCTATGGCAACACCAATCTCATTCGCCCAAGCCGTCAACCCAAACACGCGCCCGCCGGAGGTGATGAGGTTTCCGTTTTCATTTTTCGTCCCTGCATGGAAACAAACTATATCTTCGGGCAGATCTTCAATTTTCACAAACTTTCCACTTTCCACTTTTTCGGGATACCCTTTGCTTGCCAGCACGACACAAACCGCTGCGCCTTTTCCCCAGCGGATATCCACATCCGTTAAATTTCCATTTACACAGGCTTCAGCAATTTCGAGCAAATCCGTTTCCAATAAAGGAAGCACAACCTGAGTCTCAGGGTCACCAAAGCGACAATTGAATTCCAACACGCGGATTCCATTCGGCGTCAACATCAAGCCTGCGTACAACACACCCACGAACGGAGTGCCTTCGCTTTTCAATCCATTGACCGCGGGCTTTAAAACAGTTTCAACCGCTTCGTTCATCATCTCTGCAGTGAAAACTGGGGCGGGCGCATACGCACCCATTCCACCTGTGTTGGGTCCATGATCGCCATCGAGCAGCCGCTTGTGGTCTTGCGCGGGCAGCATCGGCACAACGGATGTCCCATCCGTGAATGCCATCAACGAGACTTCCTGCCCCGTCATCCGCTCTTCGATCACCACTTCATCGCCCGCGTCACCAAACGCCTTGTCCACTAAAATAGATTCAAGGGTCGCCTTTGCTTCATCCATCGTTTCAGGCAAAACCACACCCTTGCCCGCCGCCAACCCCGAAACCTTGATAACAATCGGATAATTCACCGACTCCAAATATCGAAGCGCTTCATCGAATTGACGGAACGTGGCATACCCCGCCGTTGGGATGTGATGCCGCGCCATGAAATCCTTGGCAAAGACTTTCGACGCCTCGACCTCCGCCGCAGCCTGCTTCGGACCAAAACAGCAGATGCCCTCCGCCGAAAGCGAATCCACCAACCCCGCCGCCAACGGCGCTTCGGGACCGACGATCACCAGATCAATCCGTTCCCCTTTGCAAAACGCCCCAATCGCCGCGTGATCGTCAACGGATATGCCACCGATATTCTCCGCCAACTCCGCCATGCCAGGGTTGCCAGGCAAAGCATACAACCTCGTCAACCTCGGCGACTGGCTGACCTTCCACACAATCGCATGTTCCCGCCCGCCCGAACCAATGACCAGCACATTCATATCTTCAACCTCATTATCCGTTTAAAATCCGTGCATCCGTTCCCATCCGTTGACCACATCCGCGCATCCGCTAAACATCCGTTGACCATATCCGTGCATCCGTTCTCATCCGTTGACTACTTCGCCCCTCGCTCAAACCCCGTCTTCACATTCGACAAGTCCACCGCAATCGGAAACTGCCCCGTAAAACAAGCCTGACAAAACCCATCTGTGCGTTGAACAGCCTTCATCATCCCTTCAACGGACAGATAATACAAACTATCCGCCCCCACATGCTCACGGATTTCCTCCACCGTTCGGTTGTGCGCGATCAAATCCTCATGCCTGCCCATATCCACACCCATGAAACACGGATGCACAATCGGCGGACAAGTGATCGCCACATGTACTTCCTTCGCACCCGCATTCTTCAATAACTTAATGAGCGGACCCGTCGTATTCCCACGCACGATACTATCGTCAACCATCACCACGCGTTTACCACGCACGTTCTCATTGATGACGTTAAACTTCAACGCCACCCCGCGCTTACGTAACGAATCCGTCGGCTCGATGAACGTCCGCCCCACATATCTATTCTTGATAAATCCATCGTTATACGGAATCCCGCTCACCCGCGCAAACCCAATCGCCGCAGGCACAGACGAATCAGGCACAGGGATCACCACATCCGCAAATCCGTTCCCCATCCGTTCATCCGTTGAAATCCGTTGAGAAATCCGTTCATCCGTTTTTAATCCGTTGAGCGCCTCCGTTGAGTCCATCCGTGCATCCGTGCCCAATCCGTTGAGCGCCTCACGTGCCAACTCCTCCCCCAACCTCTGCCGTACATGGTGGACATTGATCCCATCCCACGTCTGATCGGGGCGCGCAAAATAAATATGCTCGAACACACACATCGCCGAAGGTGTCACCGACGGCAGCGCCTGCATCACCTTCAACGCATTATTCGACAACGACACAACTTCCCCAGGCTTCACATCGCGGATAGCTTCACAGCCCAGTGTTTGCAGCGCACCCCCCTCCGAAGCCACAGCATGCCCGCCGCTTGGCAGCATCCCAATGCACAGCGGACGAAATCCCCACGGGTCACGCACTGCATACACACAATCGCGCGTCAGAATCACCAGTGAATACGCACCCACCCATTTCTTCATCGCGGTCTTGATGCGTTCTTCCCACGTCGCGCCGCCGTTGCGCGCCAGCATCATCGTCATCACTTCCGTATCCGACGACGAAGAAAACCCAACTCCTTGTTGCATCAACTCATTTCGTAATTCCGTCGAATTAATTAAATTCCCATTATGTCCCAACGCCAGCGGACCATGAATCGTCTCGATCATGAACGGCTGAGCATTCCGCAACATGGATGATCCCGTCGTCGAATAGCGCGTATGCCCAATCGCGTAATGTCCCTTCAACTCCGCCATCGCACTCGGCGTGAACACCTGCGAAACCATCCCCACACCCTTGTGCATCGAAATCGACTGCCCATCAGCAACCGCGATCCCAGCCGCTTCCTGTCCGCGATGCTGCAACGCATACAACCCAAAGAACGTCATCCTCGCCACATCTTCATTCGGCGCAAAAATCCCAATCACGCCGCATTCTTCTTTTGGATGATCGTCCAACCACTGCTCACTGACGACTGATAACTGATGACTGCTCACTGATAACTGATTACTTGACACTCTTATCGTCCTCGATAATTTTCTCCGCCGCCCGCTTCTGACTCGCCTTGACCTGCTCCCGCACTTCGACATTCGCCACGCCGAAAATTTTTGCCGCCAACAACGCCGCGTTGACAGGTTCCAGCGCTACCGCAACCGCGATCCCCGATGGCATCCGCAGCGACGAAAACACATCCGCCCCGCCAAACGAATCGGACGGTGGCGGACATGCAATCACAGGCGCGCTGACCGATCCATCCGTGAATCCGCTCAACGCATTGCTTCGCCCCGCCACAGTGATATAAACCTTCGGGCGCTCATCCGCCTCATATTCCCTCAAAATAGTTAGCGCATGTTCAGGCGTCTTATGCGCCGACGCGATTCTCATCACCGTCTCCAATCCATAGCCTTTGCAAGCATCGGATATTTTCGTACAGTGTTCCACATCCGCTTTAGAGCCCATCAAGATAACAACCAGTGGTTTTGACATTATCCGTTTCTCCATCCGTTCATCCGTTCCCATCCGTTGACCACATCCGCTCACCCGTTA
>JAUXWL010000568.1 GCA_030680155.1 Anaerolineales bacterium | reverse complement strand
ATCATGAGGGCGGTGAGTCCGCTGCCGCCGTAGCTGACGAATGGCAGCGGCAATCCCGAAACAGGCAACAAATTTAGATTCATACCGATGTTGACTGCAGCCTGGAAAAAAATCAGGGTTGCCACACCGATTGCCAACATGGACCCTGCCACATCCCGGGCTTTTTGCGCAGCGCGAATACAACGCCAAACAATGACAGAAATTACCAGGATGATGAGCGCACCGCCCGCCAGCCCAAACTCTTCGGAACTTGCCGCAAAAATAAAATCGGTGTGACGGACTTTGAGAAAACGCAACTGTGTCTGCGATCCCTGACCATAGCCCTGCCCACTGACCCCGCCTGAGCCAACGGCAATCAATGCCTGTTGCACATTATAACGATTACCGTAGGTGTCATTTGGGTCGGGGACAACGAAGTTGACGATGCGTTCCTGTTGATATGCTTGCAGGAAGGGTATGCGAATACCAAGCACAGACAGACCGATTACCGTGCCCAACGCTAAAACGCCGACAGCCGCAGCAATAAAAACATGCCTGACCTGAATCCCATTTACCCAAAGCATGACTACCAGGATAACGGAGAGTACCATCACATTGCTCAAGTTCGGCTGGAGAAGGATCAAGCCGATAATCCACGCCGCGCGAAAGATCGCGCCAAATACCCAACGCAAGTTGCGCGGATGATCCTGGGTGAATTCGAAATAACGGGCCAAAACAATAATGGCGACGAGTTTGGCAAACTCAGTAGGCTGGAGAAAGAGAACCCCCACTTGAAACCAACGCTGTGCGCCAAAGGCAGTCTGGCCAAAACCTGTGAGGGTTAACAAGAAAACAACGATGACAAGATGGATGGGGCGATAAAGCGCCAGCCAATAACGGTAATCGATGGAGGCAAGAAAGAAGATCAGCGCTACGCCGAGAAGGGCAAAATAGACCTGGCGCGGGATCACCGGCAGCAATACTTCATTCCCCGCCACGGCAGAGCGGATCATCACCGTGCCAAAAGCGGATGCCAATACCACCGCACCCAAAAGCAGGAAGTCAAAATTTCGCCAGGAAAGTCCACGAGTCATAAGATTAAAAAAGAACGAACCCAACCCATCGTGATGCCAGGCTGAGTCCGTGCCTCCATTATCACAAACGATCAGCCGCTGCGGTGCCGGGCGGCGCTCCGCAGGGGAATATCCGCCACCAGACGCTGGGAACGCCCGTCGCGTTCCAACTCAATGCGGACGGCGTCAGGGTCGATTTCGATGTATTGCGAAATCGCTTTGATCAGGTCATCTTTGAGCGACTCCAATTGCGCAGAGGTCAGGTCGGTACGATCATGCACCAACACAAGTTGAAGGCGTTCCTTTGCGCTTGGGGCGCTTTTCTTTCGGGAGAAAAAATTCATCATCACTTCCTCCCAGCCAGGCGTTGGATGGCGCTCCAAAGCCCGCTTTGCGAGTCGAGATCCATGAAGGGGACATCCTGTCCCTGCATGCGTTTGGCAATATTGCGGAACGCCATCCCGGCGCGGCTCTTCGGGTCGGTGACAACGGGCGCGCCCCGGTTCGAGCCAATGATGACAGATTCGTCTTCGGGAACGACCCCGATCAGTTGGATGCCAAGCAGGTCAAGCACATCCTCTGCCGAGAGCATGTCGTTGTTTTTCACGAGCATGGGATTCAAACGATTGATAATCAGCGCCGGGCTGCCTTTTTCCTCCGCTTCGAGGATGCCCACCACACGATCCGCATCGCGCACCGCGCTGACCTCGGGGTTGGTCACTACGAGGACGCGGTCTGCTGCGGCGATGGCATTACGGAAGCCGCGCTCAATGCCTGCGGGTGAGTCAATGATCACGAAGTCAGTATCAGGCCGAAGGTCGTTGCAGATGCGGATCATATCCGATGGAGAGACGGCGTTCTTATCCCGCGTCTGTGCGGCGGGGATGAGATACATCTCAGGGTAGTGTTTGTCGCGGATCATCGCCTGCCTGAGTTTACAGCGTCCTTCGATCACATCCACAATGTCGTACACAATGCGGTTCTCAAGACCCATGACCACATCGAGGTTTCGCAAGCCAATGTCGCCGTCTATGCAAACGACCTTTCTGCCGTCCATCGCAAGCGCGGCGGCAAGATTGGCTACGGCTGTGGTTTTGCCCACGCCGCCTTTTCCAGAGGTAACAGTAATCACTTGAGCGGTCATAATTATTCCTAAATAATAATTTTAACCCGCGCGCCAGATATCGGCTTGCAAACGTCCTTCGCCGTTGATGCTGGCGACTTCCGGCTGCGGGTCTTTTTGCGGTTTTAGCGTGGCCGACACTTCATCCGCAATGCGGAGCTGGTTGGCGGATAGATCAAGCGCGCAGATGTACGCGGAGCGGTCGCCTTTGGAACCTGCATGGACCATCCCACGGACGCGTCCCCACACGATGATGTTGCCTTCGGCAACGATCTCCGCCCCCGGGTTGACATCACCAACAATGACAACATGACCGGGGAATTCGATGCGCGTTCCAGAGCGGATGGTTTTCGTGATAAAGAGGGCGGTGTCTTCTGCGACAGTTTCAACAGGCTGGCGTTGTTCCTCGGGGCGCGGTTTTGAAATACGAGTGGCGAGACCAAGCAATTGCGCAGTCTGCTCGGTGAGCGGCGACTCGCTGACGACTGCCCACAAGGAAACATTTCGCTCGGAAAGAAGATCACGTAATTCCACAAGGTCATTGACCTTGAGCGCCTGCGTGCCGACATCCAATGCCAGGCGCGCGCCTTGAAAAAAAGACGGGCGCTCACTGATCTGCGACAGCAAGGCCGTCCATTGCTCCTCCCAGGGCGCATCAGAAAACGTCGCCAGCAGCCCGTCGCGAATCCCTTTTATCTGAACCAAAGTTTCGGCTTGTTCCATAAAATTATTCATGCGAATGAATTGGCTTGGATTATACCTGATGAAAACGCATCAACTACGGCGCCGTGCCCGTTGTTCCCTGCGCGATATCCACAGCTTTGATCTCGAAGTAGGCGCGGATCACGCGTTCCACCATGGGTCCTGCCACGCTAGCGCCTTCACCGCCGTTGTAGGCAAAAGCGACCACGATGATTTCCGGGTCGTCGTAGGGTGCGTAGGCAAGAGTCCATGAGTGAGTGGGCCAGGCGCCATAGTTACAACGATCTGCTGCGCGGGCTACATCATCACAATATTCCGCAGTGCCCGTTTTCCCTCCCACGGCAATTTCGAACCCGCCAAAGATGTCACTTAACGTGCCAAAGGTGTTATCTGCCACAGTGAGGCGCGTCCCTGTGCGGACTGCCTGAATGGTCTCCGGCTGGATGATCTTAAGATCGTCGGTGAGCGTGCAGTAGGGACCATCACAAGAATATCCCTGAATCAAAGGCGTAACGGTCACATCCCATTTCAGGTTGGGAGTGAAAGGTGAAATTTGATAACTACCGGGAGTCTCAAATTCGGTGACAGCAAAATCCTGCGGATTAAACCACATTGGGATTACGTTACCATCTCCATCGGTCACGCGATTGACAATTGTAGGCTGCATGAGTTTTCCATTGTTCGCAATAACCGCGCCAGACATCAATACCTGCAGCGGGGTCGACAGGACATATCCCTGCCCCACGCTGGCAATATAGGTATCACCTGTGGACCAATTTTCGCCGGTGTTGATGCGCTTCCACTGCGGATCGGGGATCAAACCATCCTGCTCACCCAGCAGCTGGATACCGGAAGGTTCGTCGTATCCCAGCGCGCGGGCATATTGACGAAGACGTTCGATGCCCAACCCCTGCGGAATTTCATCTTCGAATCCGCCGCCCAATTTATAAAAACACACATTGCTGGAATAGGCGATGCACTGCAAAAAACGCAGGCTTCCAAAACCCGCCGGGTTTTGTTCAAAGATGTAATCAACGAAAGGACGCGTGTTGCGGTCTGTACAAATATCATTTGGATTGAAGCGCTCGCACAGCAACAGTTGCCCCGGCGTCAGGATGACGTCATCCAAATCCACAACGCCTTCGTTGAAAGCGCCGGTAGCAGTGGATAACTTGAACGTAGAACCGGGGGGATACTCAGCAGAGATCGCGTTATTCAACAAAGGTTTACGCGGGTCCTCACTCAGCTGCTCGTAGTAATAGGCGGGAATGATCCGCGCAAAGCGGTTGTTCTCGTAACTGGGATAGGATACCATCGCCAAAATCTCGCCCGTTTTTGGATTCATGGCAATGATGACCCCGCTCGAAATGCGCACCGTATCAAAATATGTGTTCCAGAATCGGACTTCTTCGAGCATGGTCGCTTCGGCGGCGGCCTGCAAGCGCGTGTCAATTGTCAGATACACATTATTCCCCGGCACCGACGGGATGGGCGGCTCCAGGTTACGAAGCTCCTGCCCGGCAACATCCTTCTGAACCACACGCAAACCATTTCTGCCAGCCAGAATTTCCTGCAACGAAGCTTCAACACCCGAATACCCGATCTTGTCACGGTTGGGGATAAATCCCTGGGCGCGCAATTCCACCTCTTGAGATGCGGGAATGGGGCCCAGGAAACCGACCAGATGGGCGGTCAGCGACCCGGTGGGATAGTCACGAATCGGTTCGATCTCGACCTCCACACCTGGCCAGTCAACCGATCTTTCTTCCACCGTTCGGGCAACATCCTCTGAAACATTACACTTGACCTTGACTGGGCTGTACGGCGCAAGCGTATCCTGCAACGCTACTAATTGGGCAATTCCAGGACCCGGCACACAAGCCGCGAACAACTTGGCTTCTTCAAGAGACTCTTTCGTTACAAGTCCGCCTACAGGCACATCGATCAAAGTGGAAAGCTCGCGATAAATACGCTGAATATCGGAATCGTCAGCCGGCAGGCCGGCAGGTGTGATGATAATGTTATAGGAAGCGATATTGCGCGCCAGAATGTATCCATTGCGGTCATAGATGATTCCGCGCGGAGCAGGGACGCTCACATCTCTTGTAAAATTTTCCACTGCGCGCGCAGTCCAGGTGGAACCTTGAAACACCTGCAAACTTACCAGCCTGAACAAAAACGAACTCAGTGTTAGAAAGACAATCACATAGATCAGCGAGAGCCGCCAGGTCTCAAATCGAATGGGGCGGGATTCTGTGCCAGAAGTCATTCATACTCCTCAAAAGGATAGACCCAATGCGCAAGGCTGCGCATAAAGGCATACACTGGTATTGAGAATAACATATTAAGCAGCAGCCCCGGTAAAGTGATCAACCCCATCACATCGTCAAACAAAAAGGGAGTTCCCAAAATCCGCAGGATTGCAAACGACAATAGGTGCATAAACAAAGTGCCTAAAAAGACAACACTAAACATCGCCAGCAGCGGCGCCTGCCAAACCCGTCTTTGCAAAATTCGCGCCATGAAAACCACAGCAAGATAGCCGATCACAAGGATGGGCCAGGGCATACTGGAAATGTACCCTACCATCAGACAGGCAACAGCCGCCCAATGCCACGCGGAATCAACCCGCTCCTGCAGCGCCCAGGCAGCCAAAATCAGCAGGATCAAGTCGGCGTAGCCGGAGAGCAGCCTCATTTCGCTGACAATCGAGGATTGCAGGATGACTGCCAATCCAAGCAAGGGGAAGGCGACGATATTACGCATGTCAGAAAATTTACGGGGATGTGGAAGGCACCAGCGGGGAAATGTCCACCGGGCGGAAGTTGGTAATGACCAGCACGATTTCAAGGCGGGTGAAGTCCACCGCCGGCTGGATCGTTGCCTGCTGGAATAATTCAAATTCAAGTGTACGAATCGTAATCACCTTCCCTATGATCAGGTCGGACGGAAATCCGCCACCCAGCCCGGAAGTCAGGATCAGATCGCCTGCATCCACCACTGCGTTTTGAGAGATCATATCCAACGAAATATCACCAGTGACAGAGCCAAAAAGGACGGCGCTCGTATCTGCGTTCTGCAAATACACGTTGATTGCAGATGCGGGGTCCGTGATAAGCTGGACGCGGGCGGCATCGGCAATGACAGCATCAATGCGCCCGACCAGTCCTTGATTCGTCACGACGGGCATCCCACGACGGATATCATCGTTGGAGCCGCGGTTGATAATAATGTAATGCAGGAATGGACTTGGGTCGCGCCCGATGACAGTCGCTGCCTTGTACGTGCTTTCGGGATTCGTGCGGGAGAAATCCACCAAAGCGGCGAGGATTTCCGTCTCGTTCACGCGTTGCTGCATTTCGATCAACTGCGCTTGCAATTGGGAAACCTGCGTTTCAAGCTCGGCGTTCCGCTGGCGTAATGAAACAATATCACGCGGAGCGGTGACAAAATCCTGAAAGCCAAGGAAGCGGGTGGAGACCCATGTTTGGATGTCAATCAAGACATCACCGAACTGACGCGAGGCGGAGCCTAAATAGCCGCCAAGCGCCAGGGCCAGTATGCCCCCCATGATAAGGAAAACGATCGTAGTTTGTAGGGAACGGGAATTCATAATTCAATCATTCCCTGAGACCAGGGAATCTGCTCAAAATGAGCTATCCAATATGACGGGTGCTGCCGCGTTCCAGTCCAACCAAATAACGCGACAACGTCTCAAGGTCTTCGAAGACCATGGCGGCGCCGCGCGCCACACAGGTCAGCGGGTCCTCAGCGACCCAGACACGTAATTTCAATTCATCGGTTAAGCGTTCCGCAAGCCCCTGCAATAATGCGCCGCCGCCCGCCAGACAAATACCAATATCCATTAAGTCAGAGACGATTTCGGGCGGGATTTCATCAAGAGCATCGCGGACAGTATCAATGATGACCTGGACTGAGCCGGAAAGCGCTTCGCGAATTTCGACCGAAGAGACTTCCACCGTTTCCGGCAGACCCGTCACCAGATTTCGCCCGCGCACTTCCATTGTCTTTTCGGGATGCAATGCATACGCCGACCCGATCTGCCATTTGATCTGCTCGGCAATACCCTGCCCGATCAGTAAATTATATTTATTACGAAGGTACTGGATGACATCCTGGTCCATTTCATCGCCAGCCACACGCAGGGATCGGGAGGCCACCACACCGCCCGTGGACATGACCGCCACCTCGGTGGTACCGCCGCCAATGTCCACCACCATCGAGCCGCGAATCTCTCCGATGGGCAGACCAGCTCCGATCGCAGCCGCGATCGGCTCTTCGATCAGCATGGCTTGGCGCGCGCCAGATGCCATCACAGCGTCATAAACAGCGCGCTTTTCCACTTCCGTCACCCCGGTAGGGAGACCAATGATCACACGCGGGCGCGGCAGGGGAACCACACTTTGTTCGTGGACCTTGCCGATGAAATATTCAAGCATCACTCTGGTGACATCAAACTCGGCAATGACCCCATCACGAATAGGGCGCACAACCATCACATTTGCAGGGGTGCGTCCCACCATTTCCTTGGCTTCCAAGCCAATGGCAAGCGGTTGGCGTTGTTTCTTATCAATCGTAACCCAGGAGGGTTCGTTAATCACAATTCCCTTGCCACGGACGTGAACAAGGGTGTTTGCAGTGCCAAGATCGATGGCAATGTCCAGAGAAAAAAGGCCTAACAGCCAGTTAATAGGGTTGAAGGCCAAAACAGGCTCCTAAAATGAGAATTGGTGCTGGGTTCGATGAGCACTTGAGAAATTATACCATGACGCTTGGAAAGGTATTTTGTCGCCAGACAATCCCCCAAAGGGAGGGTAAAATAGCCGCATATTAAAATCATTCAATTCACTCAACGGAGAATAACAATGTCCAAGTTCGCAATCGTAACAGATAGCACATCCTATATACCTGCCGAAGTGATGGGGAAATACGACCTCAAGGCTGTACCGCTGGCCCTGATCTGGGGCGACGAAACCTTTCGTGACGGGGTGGATATTCAACCCTCCGAATTCTACAGCCGCCTGAAAACAGCAAAAGTTATGCCCTCCACCTCACAGCCCTCGCCTGTTGCCATGCAAACTGTATTTCAAGGCTTGGTGGATCAAGGGCTGGATGTATTGGGTATCTTCATTTCATCCAAACTTTCAGGGACTCTTCAATCTGCCATTCAAGCAAAGGATTTGATGGGAGGCGCAGGCGAAAAAGTGAGGCTGGTGGACAGTCAAGCCACCGCCATGGCGCTGGGATTCCAAGTGCTCGCCGCAGCCCGCGCGAAGGAAGCTGGTGCAAGCCTGCAAGAATGTGCCACGCTGACAGAAAAAGCCCACGAGCGCACAGGCGTCTACTTTGCGGTGGATACGCTGGAATTCCTGCACCGCGGCGGACGCATCGGCGGCGCACAACGCTTCATCGGCTCTGCGCTCAATTTGAAACCGATCCTCGCGCTCAAGGATGGCAAAGTCGAAGGCGTGGACCGTATCCGTACCAGGAGCAAGTCGCATGACCGCATTCTGGAATTGGTCTCCGAGAAGACAAAGGGCAAAGCCAATATCCGTCTCGCCTCAATTCACGCAAATGCCGCCGAGGACGCCAAAAAGCTCCTTGACCGGGCCGCCATTGAACTCTCTGCGGCGGAAACCATCTTCACAGAAGTCAGCCCGGTTGTAGGAACTCATGCCGGACCCGGTACGGTTGGGCTGGCATATATGTTCGATTAAGCATCGAATTTTTTCATCAAGAATGCCCTCTCATATACCGAAAGGGCATTTTTTGATTCCCATTAAAATTTCCAGTATCACCATAGTAAACCGTGGAGTCCGCAGCAACGCAAAGATTCTGCCACGGATTTCACGGATTTTCGCAGATTGAATTCAAACATCCGTGATAATCTGTGCTAATCCGTGGCAAAAGACTTCTGCCACGTTTAGATGCGATCCTACCAAAATTCCAGCGTGTGACATTTGTCATATTTACAACACTACACGTAAAGTATTTCGCACACAACACATCTGTGCAGATGTAAGTCAAATCCATTATTTCCAAAGGAGTAATCTCATGAAACGCAATCTATCTGATATTGATCGAATCGTCCGTGTAATCGTCGCCGCACTCTTCGCCTATCTTTATTTTGGCGGCATTGTCACAGGCGCACTCGGCATTGTTCTGGTTGTTCTCGGCGCGGTCTTCCTGTTCACATCTGTGGTGTCCTTCTGCCCCCTGTATAGTCTTTTCAAACTTAGCACCTATAAATAGCGCCCAAGCCTGGAGTCGGAACGGGCGATCCTTCGTCCGTTCCAAATTTTAATTATGAACAAAACCGAATTCCAACAAAAAATCTCAACTGCCGAAAAACCCATTGTCATTGACTTTTGGGCAGCCTGGTGCGGACCCTGTATGATGACCAAACCCATCCTTGATAAGCTTGGGAAGGAATATGCCGGGAAGGTTGAATTCCTGCCGATCAACGCAGATGACTCGGGCGAGATCCTTGAACAATTTCGCGTATTCGGGATTCCCACGGTCATCACCATTCGCAATGGGAAGGAAGTGGGGCGCGTCACTGGCGCTCAAAATGAAGCGGGGTATCGCACCTTGTTCGAGGCGCTGGCAGAAGACAGGGAAGTAAAAGTTCCGCTCACCCAATTTGACCGAATGCTGCGGCTTGGCGCAGGCGGACTCTTCATTATGGTGGGCATGTCCACCAGCAACTGGCTCGTTGCGGGCATTGGCGGCATCCTGGCCTTTATGGGCATATATGACCGCTGCCCGATCTGGCAGGCAGTCACAGGAATATTCCGAAAGAAGTAATTTCGCTGATAAAACCTACAGCGTGGCAAATGCGTGGAACTTGAGTCAGGCAAAAGTTCCGAGGGGAAGCGTTTGTTTGCTATAATCACAACATGATGCAGAAAATTCCACTTGTCATCGGTATTGCGGGCGGGTCAGGCTCGGGGAAAACGACAGTTGCAAATGAAATCTTAAACAGGGTTGGGGCAAGTCGAATTGCCTATCTTCAACAAGATTC
>JAUXWL010000558.1 GCA_030680155.1 Anaerolineales bacterium | reverse complement strand
ATTTGGGGTGAACTCCCAGACCCTAAAGGTTTTTCTGTCAGATTGGGTACTTTGCTGGCAAAATACGCTGTTCGACAAGATAATTTGGCCAGCGAGGGAAACCTTTAGGGTCTCCGCCCCTGTTTTTTGAGAAGATACTTTCGTAATGCGTAAAAAGTGAAAATCAACCTAATGACCCAACCTCAACCCTCCTTCTTCAAAGCCACGATGGCAATCGTCCAAAAAGACCTTTCCGCCGAGTTCCGCTCGCGCGAACTGCTCTCCGCCATGCTGGTTTTTTCCATGCTGGTCATCCTCATCTTCAACTTCGCGCTGGAATTGAACATCGACGTGCGCAGGACCGTCACCGCTGGCGTGTTGTGGACCACCTTCGCCTTCGCAGGCACCCTCGGACTCAACCGCTCGATGGCAGTCGAAAAAGACCGCGGCTGTATGGACGGTCTCCTGCTGGCCCCCGTGGACCGCTCCGCGATCTTCTTCGGCAAGGCCATCAGCAACCTCGCCTTCATGCTCATCGTGGAAGCCATCGTCATTCCGCTCTACGCCCTGCTTTACAACGAAACCCGCATCTTCCAACTGGAATTTATCGGCGTACTGTTGCTCGGTTCCATCGGCTACATCGCTGTCGGCACATTGCTCGCGGCCATGTCCGTGCAGACCCGCACACGGGATGTCCTGCTTCCCATCCTGTTGTTCCCTGTGGCGGTTCCCGTCCTGCTCGCCTCCGTCAAAGCCAGCGGCGGAATCATCGCGGGCGTACCATTCGCCGAGATCCTCGCCCCCATCAACCTGTTGATCGTCTATGACGTGGTCTTCATCGCCATATCCTTCATGGTCTTTGATTTCGTGGTCGAGGAGTAAAACCTTCAAAATCTACAAACCTTGCAGGCGCATTCTCAGCAAACGTTATATCATCTGCGATTTAATACAGTGATCTGAAATCATAAATCCAAAAGTGTAAGGAGTTTTTCATGCAATCCAGACCAATCGCTCTCACCATCCTCGATATCCTCTCCGTGATATCCATCGGCGTTGCGACCTACTTCGCCCTCGTCTTCGCCCCCACTGAACTGTTCATGGGACAGGTCCAGCGCGTCTTCTACTTCCATGTTGGTACGGCGTGGGTCGGTATGCTCGGGTTTATCCTCGCGGCAGTCGCCGGCGTTATCTACTTGATCAACAAGGACATGAAATGGGACCGCTTCGAAGTCGCCGCGGTGGAAATCAGCACCATGTTCTTCTTCATCACCATCGTGCTCGGCTCCATTTGGGCACGCCCCGCCTGGAATACCTGGTGGACCTGGGATCCCCGCCTCACCACCGCCGCCATCACCGAACTCATCTACATCGCCTACTTCATGCTCCGCGCAGGCATCGAAGACCCCGAAAAACGCGCCCGCTTTGGCGCGGTCTACACCCTGTTGGGCGGCATCAGTGTCCCCATCACCTTCATGGCGATCCGCCTCTTCCGCACCATCCATCCCGTTGTCGTCGGCAATGAAAGCGCCGCCGCCGAGGGTGGTTTCAGCATGACCGGAGATATGGTCACCGCCATGCTCGTTGCCTTCGCAGCCTTCACCATCATCTTCATCGACCTGCTGTGGCACCGCATCCGTATTGGCGGCTTGCAGGAAAAGGTCGAACAACTCAAACTCAAAATTTCAATGTAATTGGAGCATAAAATGGAATCCATTCCCGACACCTCAGGCTACATGATCGCAGGCTACGTCATCGCCTTCCTCACCATGGGCATTCACGTCCTCAGCCTTTACATCCGCAACAAAAACCTCCGGCGCGACCTCGAAATGCTCGAGTCGCTGGATACCGAAAAAAAGTAGCAATCAGCAAAGAGAGTCCGTTATATAATGCCCACGGTCGCAAATTGCGTCTTTCCCTTTCTCAAAAAGACGCAATTTGCGACCGCACTGGGTATAATATAGCGGACTCTTTTTGATTCTCATGCAGAAACGCCGCTGGACGACTGGGCTCCTCCTTATCCTGATCGCCACCTCAAACCTGGCTTTCACGTCTGCCGCCCCGCCCGCCTCCAACCTGGACTTTGCGCCTGCTTCTGCTTCCAATCCCCCACCCGGCCCGGACCGCTTCTCCGTCATCACAGTTGAATATACCTCCCATGAATGGAACCTCCGCACATGGAATGGGGAAAAACTCGCCTGCACCCTCTTCTCCGAATCTGACACAGTACCCCAG
The DNA here is from genome assembly GCA_030680155.1 of Anaerolineales bacterium. GTDB lineage: Bacteria > Chloroflexota > Anaerolineae > Anaerolineales > Villigracilaceae > Villigracilis. The sequence continues at coordinate 2,534 of JAUXWL010000558.1, read as the reverse complement.
CCGCATGAAGTCTACAGGGATTGCGGTCAAACCATCTATAAAAAGTGGATGACCCAGCCGCCCTGCAACATCCAGGATGTGCAAAGCTGCACGGGCTACTATGCCGTCTTGATAGACAGCATCCAAAAGGAAAAGGAAATTGCCATGCAGCTGCCTGCCGCCAGCGCATGGCTCTCTCTCGAAGACTGCGAGCCCCTCTTAAGCGCCTCCACCAATATTTGCGAAACCAAACCCACCATCGTCGTCAAGGGACTCGAACCCCTGCCCAACGAGATCATTAATCGCATCGAAGGAACCTACGATGGGAACTCCTTCTTCTGCGACCAGACCGACACCTGCAAATTCCGCATCCCTGAAACCGACAACGACGGCGTTGAAATGAAATTCTGGTCATACTCCAGTTATGGAGATAGCAGCGTCGTCTTCAGCGCGCAGATCCGCGTGAAGCAGGTGGATGAAGGCGACCCCGACCAGTTGTATTGGTATGTGGATGTCCTCTCGCCGCAATGGCAGGGACAAGCCGCCACCTGCTCTGATGCGTGGAATATCTTCCCGCCCGTGGGCGGCGCGCCTGAGTGGCTCAGCACCCCAAGATACAGTGAAGAACTCAGCAGCGACATCCCTTACACCTACCTTGCGGCGAATCTCATCCTGCAGGGAGTGGTGGATGCCAGCGCCTGCCCGGATGGTGGTCTCCTGCCCGGGAACGTAGTCAACCAGTGCGGGCTGGAAAAGTCGCGGGGGGCGGTCACCGAGTGGCAAAATCAGTTCGATGACCTCATCCTCAGTACGGCAAAAGAGACGAAAGTCCCCGCTCGTCTTTTGAAGAATCTGTTTGCGCGTGAAAGCCAGTTCTGGCCTGGCATATATCCGGCGGCGAGCGATGTGGGGTTGGGACAGCTTACCGAAAACGGCGCGGATACCACCCTGTTTTGGAACCCCTCTTTCTTTAATCAGTTCTGCCCGCTGGTGATGGACTCTGAAACGTGCGGCGTGGGGTATGCCAACCTTGATGAAGAATTACAGCTTGAATTGCGGCGCGCACTTGTATCCAGCGTCAATGCCGCTTGTGAGCAATGTCCGCTCGGGTTTGATCTGACGCAATCGCAGTTTTCGGTCGGTGTGTTTGCACACACATTGACTGCCAATTGCGAACAGACGGCGCAGGTAATCTACAATTATACGGATCAGTTACCCCGCGAAGCTGCCAGCTATGAAGACCTGTGGAAATTCACGCTCGTGAATTACAACGCAGGCGGCGGCTGTCTGGCGGAAGCTGTGTCTGCGGCGCGGGCTTTCAGCGGCCTGCCGCTCACATGGGAAACCGTTTCCCCACACCTGGCTGGCGCGTGTTCAGGCGCCGTGGATTACGTAAACGATATCAGCAAGTAATACTTTTTCGGAGGGCACATGCTCACAGCCATTGAAAAAATCCTCTTTGTCATCGCAACTCTTGCTTCCCTGTATTTCACCTACAAAGGTGTGATGCGCATCGCCGCTCATATCAACAGCGGACAGGGAAAAATTGACTGGTCGCTCATTTGGAAACGGATCGGGGAACTGATCGTCAAGGTCGGTTTGTTCCAGCCCGTTTTCCGATTTAGGTTGGGCTCCAGCATTTTACACGCACTCATCGGCTGGGGATTTCTCTCTTTTCTGCTCATCAATCTCGCGGACCTGATCTACGCCTACACAGGCTGGCGTCTGCTCGATAACACCGGCCAATTTGGCGACACCTACCGCCTCATCGCGGACTTTGCGAATGTTGCCATCATTGTGGGAATCCTGGCGATGGCATTCCGCCGCTTCATTCTTAAACCGACAACTTTATCCACTCGCGATACAACTTTGCTTCACCCGAAAGCTCGTTTTGGAATCATGCGCGATTCAGCGATTGTCGCCACGTTTATCTTTGTCCACAATGCGGCGCGCTTTTTGGGCGAGTCGTTCAACCTCGCGGTAGCGGGTCATGTTGACGAGTGGCAGCCCAGCATCTCGGCGGCGTCCCAACTTTGGGCGGGGGTCGAGCCGGGGATTTTGGTCGCAGGAGAGCACATCGCATTTTGGCTGTCCATTGGCGCGGTGGTTGCGTTCCTGCCATATTTCCCATATTCAAAACATATTCACCTGTTCTTTGCGCCGTTGAATTTTGCGCTCAAGCCCGAACGCAAATCCATCGGCGAGTTGAGTTACATCAATCTCGATGACCAGTCCATCGAGCAGTTCGGCGCGGCGAAGATGAGCGACCTCGGCTGGGAGCAGATCATGGACAGCTACGCTTGTATCATGTGCTTCCGCTGTCAGGAAGTGTGCCCCGCGTATACCACTGGGAAATTATTATCACCCGCCGCATTAGAGATCAACAAACGCTATCACTTCAACAACGGCGGCACGACGGACGTTGTGATGCTCGACCTGATCTCGGAAGAAGCCGTTTGGGCTTGTACATCCTGCGGCGCATGTGTGGACATCTGTCCCGTTGGCAATGAGCCGATGCGCGACATTCTCGACATTCGTAGAAATCTATCCATGAT
>JAUXWL010000544.1 GCA_030680155.1 Anaerolineales bacterium | reverse complement strand
GACCTGTTCCGCAACCCGCTGTTGTATCCATTCACACTCAACAAATCCAATTTCCTCAAGAACCTGCTCAAACACTTTCCCACTTCCACCATGCAGGACTACATCAATGAACTCCAATGAACATTCAACGAGTCAACTCTCTCGATTTTCCGTCCCTTGCGAACAAGCTGAGTTACATCGGCATTGACTCGTGGATGAATTTCATTCACGACATCTACGGACATCCCATCCATCGCTTCGTCGTCACCGATGGAGACAAACCACTTGGAGCGCTTTCGCTCGCAGAGGTCAGGCATCCCGTCTTCGGACATTATCTCGCCACTGCGCCCTTCGGCAGTTATGGCGGATTCGCCTACGAAAACGGCTCCGCCCGCGATCTATTACTGGATGAAGCCCGCCGCCTCGCACAGGACATCAACGCCGAATACATTTCCCTGCGCTTTGAATCCGCCTCTTCCCCACCCGACGGCTGGATACAACACCCCGTATATTCGTCCTACCTGATAGATTTGCCTGCCGATCCGAACGACTTGATGAAACGCTTCTCATCCGACCACCGCAATCACATCCGCAAGTCGTTCAAAAAAGGATTCTCCATCCGCTTTGGACATCTCGATCTGCTGGACGACGCCTATGAATCCATTGCCCGCAGTATGCACGAACTCGGCTCGCCGTATCACGCGAAGCGGTATCTCCGTCAGATGGCGGAAAGGCTGGGGAACACGCTCCAGTTCGCAGTCACGTATGATGCGCAGGGACGCATCACAGGCGGCGGAGTCTTTATCCATCAAGATAAAACCATCTTCAACCTGCACGCCAACGTCCTGCGTTTTGCGCGTTCATCCTACTCAGGTGAATTTCTCTACTGGTCGGTCATCGAACACGCCATCCAACAGGGACTTTCAACCTTCGACCTGGGACGAAGTTTGATCGGTTCGGGCAACGATATTTTCAAAACCAAATGGGCGCCGCGCAAAGAAACGCTTGCCTACTGGTACTGGCTTGCGCAGGGACACGACATCCCGTCACTGAACCAGAAAAGCCCGAAATTTCAACTCGCCATCGCGGTGTGGAAACGCCTGCCCGCCTTCATCGTCCGCCCGCTGGGACCACATCTCATTCGCGGGTTGGTATAACTTATGGAATCAAGAAGCAAGCTTCTTGATTGTCAAACGGCAAGCCGTTTGACTCCAAATATGAAATACATCCTTCGCTCACTCACTACCCTGCCTGCCGAAAAACTCCCGCGCATTGCGGAAATTCACCTCGGTGACGCGGGCTTGCTTTCAAAACTCGGCTACCCCTTCGTTTTGCGTTATTTCGAAAATGCGATCAAGGATGAACGCGCCTTTGGCTTTTACGCGCAAGATGCTGAAACAAAAGAAATTATGGGCTTCAGCCTCGCTTCGCCCGAACCCTCTGCGCTCACATCCAAACTGACCGAAGACAAAGCGTGGTTCATTAAAAATATTCTCAAAGTCATCTTCACCCGCCCGCTGGCGTTTTTGCAAATGGTAATTTCCAGCATCACCATCCGCGCACAGATGTACGAATCGAACACCATCGAATGTGTATACTTCACTGTTGACACAAAATTCCGTGGGCGCGGGCTGGGGCGCTCCCTGCAAAAAGCGCTCATGGACGAAGGGCACAAAAAAGGGTATAAAAAAATCTACGCCAGCGTCGAAACTTGGAATATCGCCAGCCTCAAGGCAACACAGGCAAACGGCTTCAAGATCATCAGGACCTACCACGAAGGCATCTATCACAGGCACCGCCTGGAAAGCGAGTTGTAAATGACCACCCACCGCGAACGCATCCAAGCCTGCATTAACGGCGAGCAGACCGACCGCACGCCCATCGCACTCTGGCGGCACTTCCCCGAAGAAGACCAAAAACCCGAAACACTTGCCGCTGCCACGCTCAAATTCCAGGAAACCTACGACTTCGACATTGTCAAAGTCACGCCTGCTTCTTCGTTCGCCGTCAAGGATTGGGGTGTGGTGGATGAATGGCAGAACAACCCCGAAGGCTCCCGCGCCTACACCAAACGCGTGATCGAAAAACCGCAGGACTGGGAGACTCTCAAACCGCTTGACCCGACCACCTCCCCGCATCTGGCGGGACAGTTAGCCTGCCTCCGTTTACTCAAGCAGAATCTCAGCCCTGAGACCCCCCTCATCCAAACCATCTTCAATCCATTATCGCAGGCGAAAAATCTGGCTGGCAATGATCTTCTGCTGGAGCACATCCATAAATACCCCGAAGCCGTGATGGAAGGATTGAAGACCATCACCAAAACCACGATCAAATTCATCGAAGCCGCGCGCGAAACCGGCATCGACGGAATCTTCTACGCAGTTCAACATGCGCAAGGGAACCAGCTCGATCTGGACGAATATAAGTCCATCGGTTTGCTATTCGATCAAAGAGTACTCGCGCCTGCTGATGACCTATGGTGCAACATGCTCCACCTGCATGGAACGGATGTGTATTTCTCACTCCTGCGCCTGTTCAATTTCCAGATCGTCAACTGGCACGACCGCGAGACCTATCCATCCCTTGCGGAGGCGCAGAGTCTATTCCGTAACCTGGTGGTGTGCGGCGGAATCAGGCAGGAAACTCTCCACGTGGAGAATCAAGCCCAGGTCAGGGAAGAAGCGCAGAACGCCATCGAGCAGACTCGCGGAAAACGATTCATCCTCGGCACGGGATGCGTCGTCTATTACAAATCGCCTCATGAAAATATTATCGCGGCAAAAGAGAGTATTGAATGAGTCTCAGGGTAATTTCAGGAACCGCGAAGGGACGAAAATTGAAATCCGTGCCGGGCGATACAACCCGCCCCGTAATGGACCGCGTGAAGGAGGCGCTGTTCAACATTCTGGCAGGGGATGTGATCGATTCAAATTGGTGGGATCTGTTTGGCGGCACAGGCGCGATTGGCATCGAAGCCTTGAGCCGCGGCGCATCGTCCGTGCGTTTTAGTGATTTAAGCCGCGCGCCAATCGAAACGATCAAGGATAATGTGGAGCATTGCAAGTTCAGCGAGCAGGTTGAGATTCGACGCGGCGATGCGTTCACGATGCTGTCGGGCACGGCGGACAGGCAGTTCGAATATATTTATATCGCGCCGCCGCAGTATAAGCAGATGTGGTCAACCGCCTTGAAGTTAATTGACGATAATCCAAATTGGCTGACCGGAAATGGGACGGTCATCGTGCAGATCGACCCGTCAGAATACGAAGAAGTTGAATTGAGAAATCTGGTGGAAGGCGAGCAGAGGAAATACGGAAGCACGCTGTTGGTTTTCTACGACCACGTTTAATCCTCTTCCGCCTGCTCTCCATACACCCTTTGCACCGCCGCATCCACCTGTTCATCGGTGTGCGTTTCGCACGCCGTCAGCGGGCGTACAGGATGCGGCACGACCCGTCCGCCCGCACTCATAACCTTTGCATCTGTAAACTTCCCCTGCGCATCGCGCGCCACAAGCATTTGATATGGTTTTCCGCACACGATACATCCGTGTGGTTCGGTTGTAACTTGCTTATCGGACATCAGAATCTCCAAAATTAGACACAAAGGACACAACGGTCACAAAGGAAGGCAAATGGCATCCCTTCGAGTCCTTTGTGCCCTTTGTGTTTGAACATTTCCCTTATTCCTCAGTAATGGTAATGGACTTAATCACATCACCCGTGAAATTCGGGTTCAGATTCGGGTCGCGGAAGGTGATGCTGTTGACCACATCCATGCCTTCGATGACCTGCCCGAAGATGGTGTAGTTGCCGTTCAAAAATTCAGCAGAACCAAATGTGATGAAAAACTGACTGCCGTTCGTGTCGCGTCCCGCATTCGCCATCGCGACTACACCTTCTTTATCAAAAGTCAGGTCGCTGTCTTCATTCACAAATTTATAGCCAGGACCGCCGCCACCCGTGCCGGTCGGGTCGCCGCCCTGCGCCATGAAATCTTCCAGTACACGGTGGAAGGTCACGCCGTCAAAAAAACCTTCACGCGCCAAAAAGACAAAACTATTGACAGTGATCGGGGCTTTGTCGGCATACAACTCGATCACAAATTCTCCGCCTTTTTCCATTTCAAAAGTGGCGAAATATTTCTTCTCCACATCGATCGTCATTGGCGGAGGGGCATCGTATTGCCTGGCGCCCGACTGCGCAGAGCTATCAACCGCCGCCGCTGTCGGCTGGGGCGCTTCCGTTTGCGGGATGACTTCCACGTCCACCAGCGACTCGGTCGGCTGAGCCTCCACTTGCGCTTCCTCAGCGGGGGCATTTCTACGAATCACGCTCCACGCCAACAGGGCAACCACGACCACAATCGCGGCAATCGCAACATACTGAATGGTTTTATCTGACTGTGCAACTTGCTTTTTCTTAC
>JAUXWL010000523.1 GCA_030680155.1 Anaerolineales bacterium | reverse complement strand
CACATTTTTCGCAGGCGTGTAATCTTGTCGCGTTTTTCTTTTTCCGCTTTGCTCATCGGTTGCCTCAAATTCTGGAGTTTTTACCCAGTGTATCGCAAAATCCTTCAACTTTTTGGAAAAAACTTTTCTGGACAGCTATATGCCCAGAATGGGTACGGCGCAGGGAGCAAATTGCCTGACATGGTTTGCTTGCACACTATGGTTACGCCCCAAACCCCGAAGGGGTGACATATTGTTTTTGAGGTCTCTGCCCATGAACTGCCCATATTCATGGACAGAGACAAGGAGAATGCTTTTGTTTACAGGGTGGCAAATGCTTCAGAAAACAGGAGCAGGATTCAGGTTAAGAAAGAGGCGATGCTTTTAATCTCCAGCATGGGCTGCTGCGTGGTGTTCATCATCAAAGACGGGGAAGTATTTGGCGAGCAGTCCAAAGGCGAGGATGCCTGCGGCGAAAATTCCAATTGAAACGGAGACTTCGGGCAGGGTTGGGAAGTAGTCCACGTTGCTCATGAAGGTTGGCATGTAGAACATGGGATCGGGATGCTTGACCGCGAACCAACTGACGTTGAAGCGGTTGAGGATCATGCCAACAAGCACGATGATCGCGCCGATGAGCAGACCGTTGGGGCTGGTGCGATTCTTTTTGACGGAGAACCACACGATGGGAGTGACCACGCCGATGAGAAGCTCCGCCCAGAAGAGCACACTCATCACGCCGCTGGTGAAGAGCAGACCGAGTTCACCAGTGAAGACGAGTTCGCCGAATTTGAGCAGGGCGTAGACGCCGAGGAAGATGGGCAGGGCTTTGGCGAGTTTTTCGAGCAGGTGAGTTTCCAAGCCGCGCTGGAAGTAACGTGAACTGAGCGACGATTCCAAGATAATCATCGCCATGCCGACGGTAATGGCGGAGACAAAGAACATGATCGGCAGGATGGGCGTCCACCAGAGCGGGTGCAGTTTGGTGGGCTGGATAAGCAGGAGCGAGCCGAGCGAGGATTGATGGAGAGTGGAAAGCACCACGCCGAGGATAACGAATGGCATGATGAACTTGTGGATAAGGTGAGCGACTTTGTGCAACTTTGGGAAGCGCTCCAACACCACAGGCGCAAACTCGATGGCAAGCACGGTGAGATAGGTCATCACGCAGATGCCGATCTCAAGCAGCACGCTGGTGTGATTCCAGTGGATCATCATGTACCAGATGCGCAGCGGTTGACCGAGGTCAACGAGCAGGGCAATGGCGACCATGATGTAGCCGAGGAAGGCGGTCAGCACGGAGGGACGCAGCAGGGGTTCAAACTCTTTGATGCGTAAAATGTAAACCGTGCCCGCCATGAGGAAACCGCCGCTGGAGATGACCACGCCCGTGAACAGGTCGAAGCTGATCCAGAAGCCCCAGGGGTAGGAATAGCTCAGGTCACTGATGGCGCCGATGCCGAAGGCGTAACGCGCCATGGCAGAGATGAAGGCAATGCCCATGAGGATGAGCAGGATGGAAGGGAGTAAACCGATGCGGAGAAATTTTGGAAGAGTGATGTTTAGTTTCATTTGTGAGTCTCCGCTCCCTCATCCCCAGCCCTTCCCCCGATGGGGAAGGGAGTCGTCCCCTCTCCCTTCGGGACGTGTGCCCGATAGGGTAGAGGGCTAGGGTGAGGGCTAGGCGGTGTGCTGAGCTTGTCGAAGTGGTGAGGGAGAGTCGTCTTGCGTACGTCTTTTTTCTTATCATAAGCCGCCACGCCCGCTGTGACTGCGGTCAAGACCGCACCCCAGCCGAGCGCGAACGGGATGGTCATTGCCATCACTTTTTCGCTGACTTCATTGATAGGTGTTTCGGGTAGTTCGGGCAAGCCCAATTCGCTAAATGGGACGTGCGAGAGAATCAGGTAGGAAGTGCCGCCATTTTCATGCTCGCCATAGACGTGGTCAATGTAGCGTTCTGGGTGCGCGGCGATGCGTTCGTGCACGATCTTGATGAGTTCGTCGCGTTCGCCATATTCGAGCGCGTCGGTGGGACAGGTCTGCACGCAGGCGGGTTCCTGTCCGTTGTAGATGCGCTGTGGGCAGAAGGTGCATTTGTCTATGAATGCGCCTTCGATGATGCCCTTGTCGTAATCGAAGTGCGGCACGCCGAACGGACAGGCGTTCATGCAATAGCGGCAGCCGATGCACAGGTCGGGGTTGTAGGTGACGGGTCCATCCTCCGCTTTTGTGTACGCGCCGACGGGACAAGCCGACATGCAGTCGGGATGGTCGCAGTGCATACAGTGGTAAACCATCGTGCCGCGTTCAAGTTCAGGATAGGTACCTTTGACGCCGACACCCGCCACCCAGATGCGGGTCTTGTCCATCTCGATGTTATTTTCCACACTGCAAGCCACCATGCAGGCGCGGCAGTCAATACAGCGGGTGGCGTCGAAGAGATATGCGTGATGTTTGATTTCAGTCATAGTTTCACCTGTAACGCGAATTTCATTTTGCGGTAAGCGCAAGCGGTAATTGCAAAATGAATTTTGCAGTACGTTCTAAGCCTTTTTGACCGTGACAAAAGTCTGGCTCAATGCCTGCCCGCCGCTGATGGGATCGGTGTAGGTGGCGTGGATAGCCGAATC
>JAUXWL010000039.1 GCA_030680155.1 Anaerolineales bacterium | reverse complement strand
TAATTTGGGGTGAACTCCCAGACCCTAAAGGTTTTTCTGTCAGATTGGGTACTTTGCTGGCAAAATACGCTGTTCGACAAGATAATTTGGCCAGCGAGGGAAACCTTTAGGGTCTCCGCCCCTGTTTTTTGAGAAGATACTCTGACTCCGCCCAAAAATGGTTGGTGGTTTGTTGGCATACAATACCCGCAGGTTTAAGGTGTTCATGCAAAGGTTGTCAGCGCAGACTGCAAAATCTCCAGATTTTGCTCGAAAGTCAGGAGACTTTCGACTCCGTTCCTGCCATGGTTTGTATGCACATGGTTAATGTATGTGCAACGGGTATAATCCCCTTCATGGCTAAACCCTCCTCTCAATCGACAAGCTCAGGGCGAGCCCGCCCGCTCGACCCCGAATCAAAGCCTGATGATCGCGTGGATCATGCCCTGCGTCCGCAAAAACTGGCGGACATCATCGGGCAGGATCAGGTCAAGGAAAATCTGTCCATTCTGATCGATGCAGCCAAACATCGCAGTGAGGCGTTGGACCACGTCTTGTTTTACGGCCCGCCTGGCTTGGGCAAGACCACCCTCGCGCATGTGCTCGGCAACGAAATGGGAGTCAACGTCAAAGTGACGGCGGGTCCCGCCATCGAGCGCGCCGGCGACCTGGCTGCCATCCTCACCAACCTGCGCGCTGGGGATGTGATCTTTATTGATGAGATCCATCGCTTGGGACGCGCAGTTGAGGAAGTTCTGTATCCCGCCATGGAAGATTATTCATTGGATATTGTCATCGGCAAGGGACCCTCGGCTCGTTCCATCCGCCTGAAACTGCCTCGGTTTACTGTGGTCGGAGCCACCACCCGACTCGCGCTCGTTACCGCGCCATTGCGCGCGCGTTTTGGCGCGGTCTATCGTTTGGATTATTACGACATCGCCGCCATGCAGAATATCGTCAAGCGGGCCGCGAGCATGTTGAAAGTCAGCGCGGATGAAACGGGTATTGATGAAATGGCCCGCCGCGCGCGTGGGACTCCGCGTATTGCCTTGCGTCTCCTGCGCCGTGTGCGGGACTATGCCCAGGTCCGCGCGGATGGGTTGATCAACCAAAAGGTCGCGAAAGAAGCGTTGGACCTGCTGCAGGTCGATCCGCTCGGCTTGGACGATGTCGACCGCCGTGTCCTCAAGACCATCATCGAAAAATACAGCGGCGGACCTGTCGGCTTGAACACCATTGCCGCATCCATCAGCGAAGAGCAGGATACGATCATGGATGTGGTCGAGCCGTATTTATTGCAACTCGGTTTTCTGGATCGCACCTCGCAAGGACGTGTGGCGACCAAGTCCGCGTATGAGCATTTGGGGTACGAATACACGGAGGAAGGTCAGCCGAGGCTGCTGTAACGTCGTTGCGAGGCGCGCTCCTACTCTTCCCTGCCACCGCACTGCGTATGTTGCAAGTGCAAGCGGGGCAGGTGTGCGACGAAGCAATCTCGGTTTTGTAGGCAGATTACGATTAATATTTGGAAAGGACTTTGCCATGTTACAGGAAGTTGTAATCAAAACAAATGCCAATGAGTCACTTAAGCCTTTATTGGAAGTGGCGATTCAGAATCAATTAAAAGCCTTGCAGCATGGTATTCAACGCACCAAAGAGCGGGTGGCGGAATTTGAAAAACGCGCGGGTATGTCCTCATCTGATTTTGAGAAAAAACTGCAATCAGAAGAAATAAATGAGACGGTGGAAACCATAGACTGGAATATGGAACTTGCTGCCCTGCGTTTGCTGGAAGGACAGTATCAGTCCCTTAGCGAGGCAAAAATTGATTGAGCAGTATTTCCAGTCCATGCTGGATTTACTCGCCGCCTTGCCGTTTGTTGAATCTTCCAATGTCAATCTTGAAAAGCGCGGAGATTTAGCCGGGTTCATTCGCGGCGAAGTTGAATTTCGAGACGGATCTTCTTTACTTTTCTTTCGCGAATTAATGGATTTACGTTCGCCTCTTCAAAAGGTAATGTATGCTTATCATTACCAAAAGGCCGATGGTGAATTGATTTTTCGCTATGACAATACAGCTCATCATAGGTCAATTTCCACATTTCCAGTTCATAAACACTTAATGGGCGGAGATGTGATATCCTCCGAGGTTCCTTCGTTGGAACAGGTACTTCGAGAGATCGAAGATATTTTACAAAGATAGTGTGCTATTTATGGAATCCCTTGCCCGTGCCCTCATAATTGGCGGAATCGTATTATTCCTGATTGGCGGAGGCGTGTATCTTGCCGCAAGATTTGGCATCCCGCTGGGACGCCTGCCCGGTGATATTCGCATCGAAGGGGAGAATGGCAGTTTTTACTTTCCGATCACGAGCTCGATTTTGGTTTCTATCATTCTTACAGTTCTATTCAATATCATTTCCCGTTTTCTGCAAAAATAAATCTTGAAAACCTCCGACTTCGACTACCATCTCCCCGAATCTTCCATCGCGCAGACTCCCATCGAGCCGCGCGATTCTTCGCGTTTGCTTGTGTTGCATCGTGAGACCGGGGAACTGGAACATAAGACCTTCCGAGACATCAAGTCCTATTTCAAGGCAGGGGATTTGCTGGTTCTGAATCAGACGCGCGTCATCCCTGCGCGCATCTTTGCCAGGAAAGAAACGGGCGGCAAAGTGGAACTTCTCCTGCTCCGCCGCTGCGATACGTTGACATGGGAAGCCTTGGTCGGTGGTAAAGGCTTGCGCGTAGGCAGGAAGGTGTTTGTGGAGTCCGATGACTCCAGTCATCGGGATGGGAACTCAACGTCAGGAGACGTTGGAGTCCGCGCAGAAATCCTTGAAATTCTCGATGGCTCAGAGCGGCTCATACGGTTCTCCGAACCCATCGAGCCGTATTTTCCGAAAGTGGGCAATATTCCCCTGCCGCCGTACATCCACGAAAAACTGAGCGACCCCGAACGCTATCAAACCGTCTTCGCCAAGGAATCAGGCTCTGCCGCCGCACCCACAGCAGGACTGCACTTCACGCCGCAATTATTGGATGAGATTCACGCATCAGGCGTGGGGATTGCCTACGTCACCCTGCATGTTGGCTTGGACACGTTTGCGCCGGTCAATGAAGAGAGTCCCGAAGAACACAAGATCCATTCCGAGTGGTGCCACCTCTCGCAGGAGACCGCCGATGCCATCAACGAAACGAAGCGCAACGGCGGACGGGTAATCGCCGTCGGGACGACATCCGTGCGGACGCTGGAGTCTGCCGCCTTTTACGCATCACGCATCAGCGCGAAGCCTCCCTGTGGGACGCATCACGCATTGGAACTCGGTCCCTTCACCGGCGCGACCACTCTCTATATCCTCCCCGGCTGCCAATTTAAAGTGGTGGATGCGATGATCACCAACTTCCACCTGCCCAAGTCCACATTAATCATGCTGGTTAGCGCGTTTGCGGGGCGCGAGCGGATTCTGTCTGCGTATGAAACGGCAATCAAAGAAGGCTATCGGTTTTATTCATTTGGGGATGCGATGTTTATCATCTAAGTATCAAGTGTCACGTTCCAAGTGTCAGGTACAATTGTTCAAATTTGATGCCTGAGACTGGAACACATGACACATAATTCCCGACTCGAAAAACTCAACGAAGAGATCATCTCCTGCCGTAAATGTCCGCGTTTGGTGGCATGGCGCGAGGAGATTGCGCGTGTCAAACGCAAGGCCTATAAAGACGATGAATACTGGGGTAAACCTGTGCCTGGCTTTGGCGACCCCAACGCGCGCGTACTGGTGGTGGGACTCGCGCCCGGTGCGCATGGTTCCAATCGCACAGGGCGTCAATTCACGGGCGATGCGTCGGGGGATTTTTTATTCCCAGCGTTGTACCGGGCTGGGTACGCGAACCAGCCTCAGTCCGAGTCCCGCAGCGATGGTCTTCTCCTCAAGAATATGTACATCACCGCATCGGGGCGTTGTGCTCCGCCCGATAACAAACCATCCACTGAAGAATTGAATAACTGTCAGCCGTTCCTCGAACGTGAATTGGAAATTATCGATCCGAAAGTTGTTGTGTGT
>JAUXWL010000522.1 GCA_030680155.1 Anaerolineales bacterium | reverse complement strand
CATTCGGTTCAATGGTACAATCCCTGCCTGAAAAATAAGGAGATCACATGGTCAGTTCAGAATTGCTTGAAATACTCCGCTGTCCCAATTGCGTGCGTGAAAAGGACGGCATGCTCACTCTCTACAAAGATGCCTGGCTCATCTGCCAGGACTGCGGACGCAAATATCCCATCGTGGATGACATCCCCGTCATGTTGATTGACGAAGGCGATAAGTGGGTGAACACTGCGCAGGATGCCCTGCCCGTGCCACCGCCTGCAAAATAAAAATGGAACACCTGCTCGCTGATCTAACCAGCGGGGACGACAAACGCGCAGAGCAAGCCATTCCCGCTTTGATGAAATTTGGAGAAGCGGCGATTCCACCCCTCTTGGATTTGACCCGCTCAACCGATGCAGACATCCGCTGGTGGGGGGTACGCGCTCTCGCCGCTTCGCCTCACACACGGACCTCGGACCTGCTTCCCCACCTCAGCGACTCAACTCTCGAAGTGCGTGCCGCTGCCGCGTTAGCCCTGTGCAGCCACCCGGGCGAGGAAGCCATCCCCGCCCTCATCCGCGCCATTGCAGACGAAGACCCGCTCACAGCGGGACTGGCAGGCAATGCCCTGGTGAAAATTGGAAGTCCCGCCGTGCCGGGTCTGCTTGAGGTCATGAGTGAAGCGTCAGCGAGTGTCCGTATTTTGGCATTGCGCACTCTGTCCGAGATCCGCGATCATCGCGCAATTCCTGTGATGATGAAGTGTCTTAATGAGAATGAGTCTGCTTTGCAGCAATATTGGGCACAGCAAGGCTTGGAACGACTTGGGCTGGATATGGTATATATTAAGCCCTGAGGTTTTTGAAAACATGAGTAAATTTGAATTTCTAAAAAACGTAAAATTTGGACGCCCCACAGTTGGGCAAATTATCTTTTGGGGTATTACACTGGCATTGAGTGTGGCTGCATTTATCTTCGTCAGCAACCTGACCCAATGCTGGACGTTGACCGGACTGCCTGGCAGGCCCCCTGCAAGTTGCGGAGAAGTAACCGCTGGCGGCGAATTTACCGTTGACGAGCAGGGAAACCCCATTGCTAATCTTCCGCCGACCCCCCTGCCTGTTGCCGATAACCTACCTCCCGCCTGGGATGGCGCCAGCCGTATTAACATCCTCTTCATGGGAATGGATGCTCGCGACCTGGAGGAAAATAACGGCCCCCCGCGCACCGACTCAATGATCCTCTTTACCATTGACCCTATTTCAAAAACGGGCGGCATGTTGTCCATCCCGCGTGATATGTGGGTGAACATTCCCGGTTTTGGGTATAGCAGAATTAATACAGCCTATCCCAGCGGCGAAGGCGCAAAACTACCCGGCGGCGGCCCTGCCCTCGCCATGAAGACTGTATCGCAATTTATCGGCGTTCCTGTTGATTATTATGTGCAGGTTGATTTCGTGGTTTTCGAGACCATGGTGGATGAGATCATCAAGATCGGTGGCTGCCTTCAAGTGTATCCGACTGAAAAAATGATCCTTGATCCTATCGGCCCGGGTCTCGATAAAGTGAAACTTACCACGGGTGGCTATCGTGATCTATGTGACGGCTGGAAAGTCCTCGCCTACGCCCGCAACCGCAAGACTTCCGGAGGCGATGCAGACCGTTCCCGCCGCCAGCAGGAAGTTATTTTTGCGCTTCAAAAGATCATCTTTACGCCTGAGAACTTTCCTCGATTCATTCAAAGTTCCACAACCTTATACAAACGCCTGAGTTGGGGTATCAAGACCAACCTGACCTTTGAGGATGCCCTGCAACTGGGCGTACTCGGCAGGGACATTTCACGCGACAGCATAAAAACAGGTGTGATCGATCCACAACTGGGCATGGCGGTTTTCGACAACACCACTCTGGGCGGTGAAGCCGCCAGCGTCTTGAAGCCGATCACGGAACAAATCCGTATCTTGCGTGATGAAATATTTACAACAGGCGGCGCCCTCAGCCCGATTGCGCAGGGAGATGCCGCCACTCTCATGCGCGAAGAAGGCTCCCGCGTCCGCATCATGGACGGGACCTACTCAGGGCTCGACCAGCGCGCTGGCGCGCTCTTCCAATCCTACGGCATGAATGTGACCGAGGTCGCAGGGTCCCCTGAAGGATACAATTCCACGCTTGTGATCGTCTATGGACCCGACCTCTACACCATTCGCTGGCTGCAAAGCGCCTTCGGCCTTTCCGACAGACAGATCCGTTTCAGCCCCGACCCAAACTCGACAGTGGATATCGAGATCAGGCTTGGTTCGGATATTGCGGGCAGTATTCCGTAGGCAGACTTGATTACAAAAAACATCCCCTTCGTTGTGAAGGGGATGTTTGCATTAACCGGTCAGCGTACTCCGTACCCAGTCGCCAATGAGCCAGTATTTAAAATCCTGTCCCTGACTGGCTTGAATGCCGCCATAGACTCCATATCCCAGCGCCGCCAGCGGCATGGCGCTGATGACACAGGCGAAGGGAATGCACAGCAAGCCGATCAACACTGCGCTCAATGTGCCGGTAATTGCCCATGCAACGCCCGTCAGGATGCCTCCGCCGACCCACCAGATAAGTTGGAAGATTAACCCCTGCAGGGATTGATAGGCAACATAGCGGGAACGGTCCTTGTATATCATATAGATCGCCAGCGGCACAACAGGACCCAAAAAACCTGAGATCAAATTGACCAACACGCCCAAATGAGCGATCATTGCCCACTGACGTTCCTCTTCGGGGGTTAGTGGGGCGGGAGGGGATTGTGGCATTTGCTCGTTCATCATATTCTCCTTTTCTCCTTTTAAATGATGAAGCGAGTCTATCATATAAAAAAGACCCGCAGTTCAAACTGCGGGTCTTTTTGGATCGAACGATTGAGTTTACGCCCAACCCTGATTGCGAATGAAATCGCTGACCATCGGGATGCGGACATCCTGACCCTGGTACGCCTGATACGCCCACCAAAGCATGACGATGAAAAGAATGCTGCCGCAGCCAAGCGTAACAGTGGAGAGGATTGTCAGCACAACGGTTGCAACAATGGACTGTACGGCATTGAACTTAACATAAGGGCGATTCTTTTTATCTTCCATGAAGAGTACAACAATGGCGATCAGCGGGATGATATAACCGAGCATTGCCCACAGTTTGTCGTCTTGGGAAATATCAGACATAGGTGCTTGAGACATGGTTTATTCCTCCGAATAAGTTGGTTTGGATTTGGAGTATTTTACAGCCAATCCCATTATCATGCAACCAGCCCGATTCACCCAATGGTACTGTGTGCTAAAATTGTTACATGTCCATCCGAATTGTTTTCATGGGGTCTCCAGATTTTGCATTGCCAAGCCTTTCCGCTCTCGTTAAAAAACATGAAGTTGCAGGCGTCGTCACCCAGCCAGACCGCGCTTCCGGGCGTGGACGCGAACTCAAAGCGCCGCCCGTCAAAACGCTTGCGCTTGAATTGAACATTCCCGTCATCCAGCCGCAAAAACTGCGCGAACCCGAAGCCATGTCGCAATTGCAGGCATGGAATCCCGATCTGATAGTCGTTGCCGCATTTGGGCAAATCCTTAAAAAGGATGTGCTCGATCTGCCGAAGTACGGATGTATCAACGTCCATGCTTCGCTGCTTCCGCGCTGGCGTGGCGCGGCTCCCATCAACGCTGCCATTCTTGCCGGGGACGAAGAAACGGGCGTGACCATCATGAAAATGGATGTAGGACTCGATACCGGACCCATGCTCTCGAAAAAATCCATCCGCCTCATGCCGGACGATACAGCTGGTTCGGTCTTCCACACATTATCCACGCTGGGAGCGGATTTGCTCCTCGAAACCCTGCCCGATTACATCGACGGGAAAATCACGCCGCAGTCCCAACCTGAAGATGGTGCGACGTACGCGCCGATGCTCAAAAAAGAAGACGGCTTACTCGATTTCACCAAATCCGCTGCGGAATTGGAACGCCGAGTCCGCGCGATGAATCCGTGGCCGGGCGCGTGGTTCGAGTGGAATGGGAATGTGCTCAAGGTGGCGCGGGCCTCCGTCAGCGAAGCGGAAGGCTTGGGAAGCGGAAGCAGGCTCACGGTCCAGGGAAGACCCGCTGTGATGTGTGCGGATGGCGCGTTGGTGCTGGAGGAAGTCCAGCCGCCGGGGAAAAAGGTCATGCCGGGCAAATCCTTTCTGGCAGGCGCACGGAATTGGGAAGCTTCGTAGCGTATCGAGTGGTGGTCGAGTAGCGTAGCGTATCGAGACCCGGCGGGTTATATTTTGAAAATCAATCTTTGGAGGAATAATGTTTAATTGGAAGGTGTTTCTTGCCGAGTTCATCGGCACGTTCGCGCTGGTATTCATTGGCGCAGGGGCGGCAATTGTAAATGTTGGGCTGCTTGGCGTGGCGCTTGCGCATGGGTTTACGCTGGCGGTCATGGTGTATGCTTTCGGGTATATTTCG
>JAUXWL010000520.1 GCA_030680155.1 Anaerolineales bacterium | reverse complement strand
CTCATTTATGACAACGTGGAAGAAGACCTGCCCCGCTCGCATGACATCATCCGCGAGTGGCTGCCGTATTTCGACTCAGCAACTCTGCTTTACGACAATGCCGCAGGGTATCGCAGATTCCTCGGCGGCGATGCAGTGAGCGGCGCGGAATTAAGCGCGGTCTGCGACCAGGTCATTGAGATGGAGGAGTCCTTCGTCTCGTCTGGGAATGTCATCCAGCTATCGAATGCACTGGTCTCGGCGATCAAGCGTCAGGAAGTCGTCGAAGCGGATGGGAGCGAGTCTGCGATGGAATTCGTGATGACGCATTTCCATCCTGAAATGCTGGATGAGGTTACCCGAAGGATCGTGGCATTAATGGAAGAGGGCATCCCGCCTGCGGAGATCGTCATCCTCGCGCCGTATCTGACGGATTCGCTGCGCTTCTCGATTGCAAATCGTTTGGCAGCGGCGGGGATCCCGTGGCGGAGCAACCGCCCATCCCGCTCTCTACGCGATGAAACTGGCAGTAAAACTTTGTTGACTTTATCGGCGCTGGCGCACCCGCATTGGAACATCCAGCCGCCGAAATTTGATGTGGCACACGCATTAATGTTTGCGCTCAACACGGACCTGATCCGCGCACAACTACTGACCGAGATCGTCTATCGTCAGAAAGATGGGCGGCTTTCCCCATTTGACGAGATCAAACCCGAAACGCAGGAGCGCATTACCTATTCTCTGGGTGAACGCTATACCGAGCTGCGCAGCTGGATTGAGAATTACCGCACATCCCAACCCCTGCCGTTCGATTTCTTTTTGCGAAAACTTTTCGGTGAAGCGCTTTCCCAGCCTGATTACGGTTTCCACGCCAACCTGGACGCGGTGCGCGTGGCAGCGAGCTTGGTCGAGTCTATTAAGAAATTCCGCAATGCGATGGAGCCGACGTATGTGAATATGGATAGCCCCTCTTTCGATCTTGGGCGGGAATATATTTCCATGCTGGAAGAGGGCGTACTTGCGGCGCAGTATCTTGAATCATGGCGCAGCGTGGACAAGCACGCTGTTCTGGTGGCGCCTGCCTATACTTTCCTGATGATGAATCATCCAGTATCTGTACAATTCTGGCTTGACCCCGGTTCGGATGGCTGGTCGCAGCGTGTGTCCCAGCCGCTGACCCAGCCATACGTCCTATCGCGGCATTGGCAGACAGGCAAGGTATGGATGGACTCCGACGAAGTGGAAGTGGAGATCGAAACGCTCACCAAACTGACGGGCGGTCTGCTGGCGCGCTGCCGCGAGAAAATCTACCTGGCCCTGTCCGATCTGGGCGAGTCGGGTTTTGAGCAGCGCGGGGCATTGCTCAGGGCATTCCAAAAAGTTTTACAAAACCAGCCTGCTGGTTAATAATACAGCGCAAAGTCAGGCTCAAAGCCGCCGCCGTTCGCTGCGCGAAGACGCAGTACCCATATCTGGGCATACATCCCCGGCGGCGTGTTGCTGGAAAACGCCTGCGCCGGGGAAAGTGCCCAGAATGGGTACGGCGCAGGGAGCAACCTTGCGCTGTAATATTAATCATTGGTTATATAATGCCCACGGTCATATCATGCCCGCAGGGTATATCATGACCGCAGGGTGCAAATTAGGCTTTCCGCCTTCTGAAAAAGCGCAATTTGTGACCGCGCTGGGTATAATCCCCCACCATGAAACGATATATTCTCTTCACTGTCTTCATCTCTGGCATGACCACTCTCGCCGCCGAACTCACAGCGGGACGCCTGATTGGCAACGTCTTCGGCACGAGCAATCTTGTCTGGGCGAGCATCATCGGCCTCATTCTCATTTATCTCACGCTGGGCTACTTCCTCGGCGGGAAATGGGCGGATCAAAACCCGACTCCACTTGCCATGTATCGAATCCTTGCATGGGCAGCGTTTACAGTGGGGCTGGTGCCTTTCGTCGCCGTACCAGTTCTCAGGTCTGCGGCAGCAGCGTTCGAGGCGCTGAGCGTCGGCATCATGGCGGGTTCGTTTATCGTCGTGCTGATACTCTTCATCGTCCCCATCACGCTGCTCGGAGCCGTCTCTCCGTTTGCCATCCGTCTTTCCATGGAGGATGCGTCGAAGTCGGGGCAGGTTTCCGGGCAGATTTACGCCATCTCCACGCTTGGCTCGTTCATCGGCACGTTTCTCCCCACACTTATATTTATCCCAACCATTGGTACGCGTTTGACCTTTGTGTTGTTTGGCATGACCCTGCTTGGGGTTGCGCTGCTGGGACTGGCGCTTTTCGCCAGTCGGCGCGAGATGCTCAAATTGATCTGGATGCCCATCCTGTTGGTGGTGATCGCATTCTTATTTTCAAGATCGGCGCTCAAGAGCAGTACAGGCCAGGTTTACGAAACCGAGTCTGCCTACAACTACATTCAAGTGCAGGAGGTGGACGGATACATGCTTCTGCGTTTGAACGATGGACAGGGCGTTCATTCCATCTATCACCCTGATACGCTTTATTTCAACGGACCTTGG
>JAUXWL010000505.1 GCA_030680155.1 Anaerolineales bacterium | reverse complement strand
GATATGGCTCAAGGTCACGCGCGAGAATTGCCACATCCGATAATTTCATCCCATCACGCACGACACGTTGTTTGACCCAACGCAATGCGGCGCGGGCTTCGGCAGCGCGGGTCTGGGCTTCGATGAATGAGACTTCCGAAGTCTCGAAGACTTCGGAAGTCTGGGACGGCTCAAACAACAATGATTCTATCTTTGCAATGGACGGCTAAAGCATGGACGAAGATTCCATCGCTTCGGGCTGAATATTCAAGCTGGAGATAATCGCCTGCTGTGCGCGGTGAAAACGATGATGCGCGGAGCGATTAGGATTTTGAATGTCACCCGTTAACGTGATGAGAGTCTCTTTGGCGCGATTCGCCAGCAGGGATAAAACCGCCAGTTGCGTGGGGTTGAATTCGTCAAAGCCAGAGACGGCTAAAAGACGGGTATCCGTTCCAAGCGTCAGATTTGATTCGAGCGCAATCGCCGCCAGCCAGCCGCGTCCTTCGTTGTCCGCCCAGTTTTGTTTTTGCAGCCAATCCTGATAAGCGGAATAGACGCGGGCAATCTCTTCCAGCCGCGCACCAAGTCCTTTGACAGAATCAGCAAACAGGTCAGGGGTGATGCGGGCGCGCTTGAGCTCTTCAATCGTGTTGCGGAGCAGGGCGATGAATCCAGGCTTGTCGCGCAGCGCCGCAAAGTGACTCATCGCGCCGCGTTCGCACAGGACATCCACAATATCACGCAGAAGGCGAATCCGCACGGGGTCGGTCAACAGCGGAATGGGCTGTCCCGCACGGGTCAGGATTTCAGCGTAGAGCGTATGAAACGTGTGGACATCCACCCCCAACGCGCCGCCCGCAGCGCAAAGCCGCTGGCGAAACCCAGCGGCTTGAATCGAATTGGGCACGATGACGATAACGGGCGAAAGCGGCTTGCTTGCAAGCGTGGCGCGGATTTGCTCGATGACAAATTGAGTCTTGCCGTGTCCTGCGGGGGCGAGAAGAAGGCGGGTCATTTTGAATAGTGATAACGGCAGGAGATAATTACAAGGTCTGTCCTGGTTACGCCGTAAACTAAACGGTGTTCGTCGTTTATGCGCCGAGACCAATAGCCCGCCAAATCTGCTTTCAACGCCTCTGGTTTTCCTATTCCCTCAAAGGGCGTCCTCAAAGTGTCTTTGATTAGTTGATTAATCCGCTTGAGCAACTGGCGGTCTTGCTCCTGAAACCACAGGTAATCATCCCACGCAGATTGGGTGAAAACCAATCTCATGGTTCAATCAACTCGCGCTTGATGGTTTTGCCCAAACGCGCCTCCGCAATAGACAGGCGCAGGCGTTCCGCGTTGGCGGGATTTGACAGAAGGTAAGCGGTTTCCTTCCACGCATTGAATTCATCCAACGACAACATAACAATTTGCTGTCCCGACTCGGTTGTGATAACGGCAGGCTCCGCGTCCGAAAAAACTTTTTCAATCAGCGCGTCGAGATTGCGTTTTGCTTCATTAACTGTAACCACGTTCATGTTTCACCTCATATAAAATAACGCTATTCCATGTTCACTACTATACAACCAATCCAAATTTCTGACAACGCTTTTTTACGTTTTCACAATTTGACCTTGCGCCA
>JAUXWL010000502.1 GCA_030680155.1 Anaerolineales bacterium | reverse complement strand
ATCCAAAACCTGCCGTATGGGATTTTCTCCACCAAGGAAAATCCAACTCCGCGCGTAGGTACGCGGCTGGGAGATTTCGTCGTTGACCTTGCTTTTCTTGACGAGCAAAACTTATTCGACCAGCAATACGGCTTCTTTGCGGATGCGTCGCTCAATCGCTTTATGTCCGCGGGGCGGGAGGCGTGGGGGAAAATCCGTCAGCGCCTGACCGACCTGCTCAGCGAAGGCGGTGACACGGCCTGGGAAGAGGCGATGCGCGTGCGCGCGTTGATCCCCGTTGAAAATGTCCAAATGCATCTGCCCGTCGTCATCGGCGATTACACCGATTTCTACGCCTCGCGCGAACACGCCACCAACGTCGGCATCATGTTTCGCGGCAAGGAAAACGCGCTCATGCCCAATTGGCTGCACCTGCCCGTCGGCTATCACGGGCGCGCCAGTTCGGTGGCGCTTTCGGGCACGGATGTCATCCGTCCGCGCGGACAGGTGGCTGTCAAAGATGCGCCGCCTGAATTCGTCGCATCACGCTCGCTCGATTTTGAATTGGAGATGGGCTTTTTCATCGGCACGGGCAACGACCTCGGCGAACCGATCCCCATCGAAAACGCGCACGAACACATCTTCGGCATGGTCTTGCTCAACGACTGGAGCGCGCGCGACATTCAAGCATGGGAATACCAGCCGCTCGGACCGTTCCTCGCCAAGAACTTTGCGACTTCTCTCTCCCCTTGGGTGGTGACGATGGACGCGCTCGAACCCTTCCGCGTGCAGGGACCAACACAAGACCCCGCGCCTCTTCCTTACCTCAAATCTGATTCAGCAAATGGAATTGATATTACGCTCGAAGTGACTCTGCAATCTGCCCGCATGGACGAAGCGCAGACCATCAGCCGCTCGAACATGAAGCACCTGTATTGGAGCCTGACGCAAATGCTCTCACATCACACCGTCACAGGCTGCAACATGCGCACAGGCGACTTGTGCGGCACTGGCACCATCAGCGGACCAACTGAAGACAGTTACGGCTCGCTGCTCGAACTGACCTGGCGCGGTGAAAAACCAATTGAATTATCGAATGGGGAAACGCGGAAATTTTTACAGGATGGCGATACTGTCACGATGAAAGGCTACTGTCAAGGCGACGGCTATCGCGTGGGCTTTGGCGAAGTGACAGGGAAGATTCTGCCCGCTGCTTGATGACTTTGATCAAAAAATCGGATAGTCCCTGTCTGAAAAGGTAGGGACTTTTTTTGTGTTATTGGTGATATTTGTCAGTTGTATGGGCATTTCCCTTTTTCTATACTAGAGTCAAATTCATCCAAAAGGAGAAAGAATGACCGAACCCAGAAAGAAAATCACTCTACCATACCTGTTCAAAAAGGCGGTGGATGGTCAGCCCATCACCTGGCTGACCTGCTACGACTACCCAACCGCGTACTTGCAAGAGCAGGCAGGAATAGAAATGATCCTGGTGGGAGACAGCCTCGGCATGACCATGCTCGGCTTCGACTCGACCCTGCCCGTTAAAATGGACGACATGATCCGCCATGCGCAGGCAGTCAGGCGCGGCGCGCCGAATGTGTTCGTCGTGGGCGATATGCCATATATGACCTATCAAGATTCGGTGGAGAATGCCATTCGTAACGCCGGGCGGTTCATGGCCGAAGCAGGATGTGACGCCATCAAACTCGAGGGCGGCGCGGCGATGGCCGATCGCATCAAGGGCATCGTGGATGCGGGCATCCCCGCCATCGGTCACCTTGGACTGACGCCTCAATCCGTTTCCGCGTTGGGCGGCTTCCGCTTGCAGGGGAAATCCGCTTCCCTCGCGAAAAAGATCGCGGACGATGCCAAAGCGTTGGAAGAGGCAGGCGCGTTCATGATCCTGCTGGAGCTTGTGCCAGACCGTCTGTGCCAGTTGATTACCGAGCGCGCAAAGGACTGCCTGATTATGTCGCTCGGGTCGGGGCCGAACGCGCACGGTCAATTATTGATCTATCACGACATGTTCGGTCTATATCCCAAATTCAAACCGAAGATGGCAAAGGTGTTCGGCAACGCGGGAGAGGTCATTCTCAATGGATTGCAGGCGTATCATGATGAGGTCATCAGTGGGAAGTTCCCCGAAAAGGAAAACTATTTCGGAATGCCGGATGACGAGTTCGATGAATTGAAAAAGATGTTGAAATAGACCGCCAATGCGAAGGCGCTTTTCCAAGGAGAAAAAATGACTGACCTGCAAAAACGGCTCAAAATTTCGCCCGACAAGCTCAAGGCATTCAATTCCGTTCTGCTCGACCCCGAACTGCAGATTATGAAGGATTTTCTGGCGGTGGTCGCGAAATACGGCACGCCCGAAGAGATCAATAAAAAGCATCTCGCCGCGCGCAAGATGGAAAACCTGTTCAGGCTGGTGGAGGAGCGGAACCCCGACCACATCAAGGACCTGAAATGGCTGCTCGAACAGCGCGACAGGGGCGCATTCATCCCGGTGGCGGAGTACAGGCGCAAGGTGCTGGGTGAAGCGGCAAAGACAACAATATTCAAGGACGAATACGCTGTCACCCTGGAAGTCTCGGCGCTGCAATATTTCCCATGGGTGCGTGTCATGGCGGAGCAGGCGATCCGCGACCAGACACTGGTCCCCGGTCGATTTATTGCAGTGCGCAACATGAAGGAATCCGAAGCGGACGGCGACCTGCCCGCCATTGTGGCCGCGCTGGACATCATCGGCGCATCATTCGTCGAGACGCTGGATACAAAAGGAACGGACGGCTCGAACCCGCACCTGGGCGGACCCGCCACCATCACGGGATACTTCGGCGGTATCGGACAGCCCAACGAGCACGCGCTGCAATGGCTGGATGAATTTCTGTATTACTACACCAATTTCGGCGTCCAGCATGTGCTGAACTTCAATGCGGGAACGATCCTGCTTGGCTTCCTTCTGCATCGGCTGGGCGTGGATATTAAATTCAAGATCTCGGTGTTCTTTGGCTCGGATAACCCATACCATGCGCTGTGGATCATGACGATGGCAAAACTGCTCAGCCGTGACGACGGCTCATCGCCGCTGATCGGCTTCAACTGGTCGAATTCGATCAACAACCAGACCATGGAATTGACGGCGGAATTCCGCAAAATGCTCGAACTGGAGAAGGTGGTGCGCTTCGAACACCACATCACCGAGACGCAGAAGAGTATTATCATCCAGCCGTACAACCGCCGCGCGGAATTGCTGGAAGTGGCCGGACATGTGGCCAATATTGCCGCAAAACACGAAGGCGGTGACCCAGAGGTGGATTCCGCGCGCGCGCACCCCTCGGATATTTTGGACTACTTCCGTGAAAAGAAGGAAGTGATCGAATCCGGTGATTGGGACTACCTCCAGCGAAATTACCTCGACAAGGTGGATGCCTGCAACCATACCGCCTGGGAGTTGACCGCGAAGGGCTTAAGTTTCATCGCCGCGCGGAATTTGCACAAATAGCGCAGCGACCTTTTCAAAAAAGTCCCCGCCAACCTGGCGGGGACTTTTTGCATTTGGGTGTGTGTTACTGGATGGCGCTCAGCGTTTTGAGAAATGCAATGATCTGGGCCTGCTGGGACCTGTTCAAATGCAGCATCTCCAACTCGCTGTGACCGCCCGGCGCGGCAGGAGCGAAGTGGTAATGATTCAATACTTCTTCAAGCGTCCAAAACTGACCTGCATGCATGAACGGCGCGCGCTCCGCCACATCCCGCAGGGATGGGGTTTTGAAAGCGCGTTCCAGCTCTTCACCCTCCGCGAGCATGAAGCGTAGTTCATTGCAGTCTTCGGGAGAGGCGTCGCTGTACTGGCTCAGGCAGTTGAACTCATCCGTCAAAACTTGTTGAGCGCCGCGCGCGCGCCCTGTGTCTTCGGGCAGGCCCGCTACAGCAGGCACGCCTGTGTTGTGGAAGTCGTTATCCGTCAGCAGCGGTCCATTGTGACAGCGTGTGCAGTTGGCGTCATTCAAAAATAACTTCAAGCCCGCTTCTTCATCGGGGGTGAAAATGTCGCGGGCGGCAGAAATATCATTTGCCAGAACAGCCTCCACGTAGAGATCGAAGCGCGATTCATTCGGCAAGATGGTGCGTTCAAAAGCGGCAATCGCCTTGCCCATGTTCGCGTACACGAGCGTCACAGCTTCGCGGTCTTCGGCGCTCATCGCCTCCCAATTTGAGAGGGCAAGCGCATCACTCACGGGCGCGGCGGGCACAGGGAAGCGGCTCTCGTCCGAGAAGTCGGGTAGTTCATTGAACAACGCTTCGTACTCATCCTTGTAGTGCGCCTGAATTAACTTCACATACTGCGTGCGCGTGCCGCCATGCTCCACCGGGCTTTCCAACGGGCCCAGCGCCTGCGACCACTGGCTGTCCTTGCGCCCGTCCCAAAACAGCCACGGGCTGTACGCCGTTCCAGCAATCGGCATGGTGCGGCGGTCGGTGGCGCCGACGCCTTGCGCCAGCGGCAAGCCATCCTGGAAATCCTTTTCGGGCAGGTGGCACGTTCCGCAAGCGACCTCTCCATTGACGCTGAAGCGCGTATCGAAGAAGATTTTCTCGCCCAGCGCGGCGGCGCGTGGATCATCCCCATATTGATTGGATGGATCGGGCGGCAGCTCGGGCAGACTGCCGATCCACAGCGAGCGCATCAACCCCACTTCCGCCTCAGACCACGGGGAGGCCTGGCTGCTGCACCCCAGCAGGATCCCCGCCGATAGCGCGAGCAAAATGCCCGCGAGGACAAAATTTTTTTTCATAATTGCTCCAAAGCCCTCACCCTGCCCCTCTCCCAAAGGGAGAGGGAACTCCCTTCCCCCCAATATGGGGGAAGGGCTGGGGATGGGGGAAACTACCCGCCTAAAATAATATTAAAGGTGACGTTATCTTCCACGCCGTCGGCTGAGATGTTGAACTTCACTTCCCACCAGCCGCCCATCTGGAAGCGCAGACCTTCGACGAGGTAATCACCGTCGCCCATGTCCTGGGTCACCTGCGGCGAGGTGGGCAGACCATGACCATGCTCCGGCATCCCGCCGCCGACGCTAATCGTCGCGCCTTCCACGGGTTGACCGTCCGCCGTCTCGACGTGCAGAATCCACGAGTGCATCGAGCCGATGGCGATTGGGTCAAGTTGACTCTTGAAGGAAATAACGAACGCGCCATTGTTCGTTGTGCGCGTGGTGTCGGTGTTCAGATCACTGGTGGAGACACTTGATCCGCTGCCGTGCATTTGCTCGACCATGATTGGGTGCATGAGGCTCGGTCCGAGTATGGGCATCAGCACAAACAAGCCGACGAGTACAAGGGCTGCCGTAACGACAGCGGTGACAATAATGGTTTTGTTCTGGGAATTCATGGGGAAACCTTCCTTTGGTTTGGTATTTCTAAGAAACGTTTCTTAAGTCAGACCCTAAAGGTTTTCGCCGCAAAACAGAACCATAATTTGCAAAAAAGCGCCCACAAAACGGCGTTTTCGTAACCGTGGGAAACCTTTAGGGTCTTTGCCTACGAGATAAGAAACAGTCTCTAAAATGGAATGCAGACTTCAGTCTGCCATTTTTTGCGGACTGAAGTCCGCGCTCCGAATGATTGCGGATATTAATCGTCATATTTTCCCCAGTCAATTCGATATCGGGGTTCTTTACGGAATCTTTATAAAGGCTTTATTCACGGTTTATCCGCTTTCGATACATTTAGGCTGATAAAAGGTAAAATCCTTCCATGACTAAAATCCTCGTAATTGACGATGAACCCTCCATCGTAAATCTTGTGCAAGCCTACCTCAAGCCTGAAGGCTACGAAGTCTTCACTGCTGTCGACGGGCCTTCGGGTTTGAAAGCCGCCCGCGCCTTCAAGCCCGACCTCATCATTTTGGACGTCATGCTCCCAGGCATGGACGGATTGGAACTGCTTTCCAAACTGCGGCGCGAATCGGAAGTGTACGTCATCATGCTGACGGCGCGCACCGAAGAGACCGACAAGATCGTCGGGCTTTCCGTCGGCGCGGATGATTATGTGACCAAGCCGTTCAGCCCGCGCGAGTTGGTGGCGCGAGTCAAGGCGGCGCTGCGGCGTCTCGGAGCAGGAGCAGGCTCGAGCGGAGAGGGAGGCGTGTTGTCCTTCCGTCATGTGCGCATTGACATCGGCGCGCGCCAGGTCATGGTGGACGATGTACCCATCGAGTTGACGGCCATCGAATTTGATCTCCTGCGTACATTGGCTGAAAATCGCGGGCGGGTTTTGTCGCGTGAGCAGTTGCTTGAGAAGGTGTGGGGCGGCGAATACTTTGGCGAGATGCGCGTGGTGGATGTGCATCTTGGGCATGTGCGCTCGAAGTTGGGCAACCCCGAAACCATTGCCACTGTGCGCGGCGTGGGCTATCGTTTTGATGATGAGGCGTTATGAAATATTTTCGTTCACACCTGACTGCAAAACTATTCGGGTCTTATTTGCTGGTCGTGTTGATCGGCATGGCGGCGATCTGGGTCACCACGCGCTTCACGACTCCAGCCGCTTACAATCGTCATTTGCAATTCATGGAATTGCAATTGATGGGCGGCGAGATGATGATGGGGCAGGGTCCATGGCAGGGTCAGGGGCGCGGCGGACAACAACAGGGCGGCGTGATGGCGGATTTCTATCGAAATTTTCAAGCGTCGTTCAATGAGTCGTTGATCGTTGCGTTTGTGGCGGCGTCTGTGGTGGGGCTTGTGGCCAGTTATGTGTTGAGTCGCAGCATCATCGCGCCTGTGCAGAGTATGAAGAGCGCCAGCCAGCGCATTGCCGAGGGGCATTATGGCGAGCGTGTGAAATCATACGGCACGGATGAGTTGAGCCAGCTTGCGGCGAGTTTCAATCAAATGGCGGAGCAACTCGAACAGGTCGAAACGATGCGCCGCCGTCTCATCGGCGACGTGGCGCATGAACTGCGCACGCCGCTCACCGCCATCAAGGGTTCCGCCGAGGGTCTGATGGATGGCGTGCTGCCTGCCAGCGGCGAAACCTACCAGCAGATTCACAACGAAGCCGAGCGCCTTAACCGTTTGGTAAACGATTTGCAGGAACTCAGCCGCGTGGAAGCAAAAGCCATTCCGTTGGATATTCATCCCGCGGATGTATCCCGCCTGCTCGAAACCGTCACCAAACGGATGCAGTTTCAATTCGACGAAAAGCGCGTCGCTCTTAACCTCAGCCTGCCGCACAGCCCCATCCTTGTCCTCGCTGACGAAGACCGCGCGCTGCAAGTCTTTACCAACCTGCTTGGCAACGCTTTGCAATATACGCCCGAAAACGGCACAGTGACCGTGACCATCGAGCGCGAGAAAAACGCGGCGAAATTTTCCATCCGCGATACGGGCGTTGGCATCCCCGCCGAATACCTCGCGCATATCTTCGACCGCTTCTACCGTGTGGATAAATCCCGTTCGCGCGCACACGGCGGCTCGGGTATCGGCTTGACGATTGCAAAATATCTCGTCG
Source organism: Anaerolineales bacterium (assembly GCA_030680155.1). GTDB lineage: Bacteria > Chloroflexota > Anaerolineae > Anaerolineales > Villigracilaceae > Villigracilis. Next base: position 6,641 of record JAUXWL010000502.1, on the reverse strand, counting down.
AAGCGCAGGGCGGGCGGATCTGGGCAGAGAGTGCGGGCGAGAATAAAGGTAGTTTGTTTGTCTTTACACTGCCATTGGGATGATAATCAAAAAGGAGTCGAGCAAAACACTCGACTCCTTTTTTTTCATGCCCAGTGGTTTTCAACCCGTGACCAATTCCACGGGCAGATGATTCGTGTTGTTCATATACGCGATGGTGACGTAATCCTTGCGAAAGTCGAAACGGGTGATGGAACAATTGTTGAGCAGGAACCACGAGCGGCGTCCGTGAGCCGCCTGCCGCCAGGGGAGTTGCAGCACTGCACACATGAAGCGCATGAAAAATCCACCGTGGCTGACGAAGACGACCCGCTCCTCGGGTTGACCTTCCCTGTCGCCGTGGCGCGCAAGCAATTCCGCGAGGACTCTGTCCGCGCGTAGTTGGCGTTCCTCGTCGCTCTCGAAGGGACGGTTCCACCAGCCTGACTCATCAAGCGCATCAGGCAGTTTCAATTCGGGGAAATTCTGCTCGAAGAATGAACGCGGCTTGCCTGGCAAGCCCTTGAGCTTGTCCTCTTCTTCGCGGGCGAAAATACCGCCCTCTTCGTGAATATCCACCCACGCTGAAAATGGGACATTCCCCAACGCGCGGACCGTGTACGCGGCCGTTTCAGTGGCGCGTTCCATCAGGCTGGTGTAGATGTGCGTGAACCCAAATCCGTAGCGGTTCTGGCTGTTCCACGAGTCTGGGTCGGTGATTGCCTGCCTGTCTTTGAGGAATCCTGCCAGGAGTTGTGCCTGCTGTTTGCCGATCTCGGTCAAGTAGGGGTCGGAGTGTCCCTTGTAGGTTTCATTGCTTGTGTTGGCGTTGTTGATTGATTGTCCGTGACGGATGTAGTAGAGTTGCATTTTGATTTACCTTTGATGGGAATTTTCCAAAAAACAACGTAACTACTCAGCCATCGTCATTGCGAGGGCGTTCTTGTTCTTGCCCGAAGCAATCCCTTACGCTGAGGTTGAGATTGCTTCGCCACCAAAGAGCAAAAGCGGTGGCTCGCAATGACGACTGAGTAGTTACAAAACAACAGCCATTCCAGTGAAATGACTGTTGTTTGTTTGATGTGTCTGTCCGTTCGATATTACTGCGCCTGAAACCGTTTCTTTTTCTCGGAATTCTCTTCGTATTCCTGTTTCTCCCCATGCGTGGAGCGGCGCGCGCTGATGATGTTGACCACGCCATTGACGCGGGTGAAGAAGCAGGTCAGCAGACGCTTGCGGGCAGGCGCGCGCCCGATGACCATTTCCCGTTTTTCCTTTTGCGAATGTTCGAGGTCATCGAGATAGATCGCGTGACGATCTGTGAAAACGGTGGACGCTTCGTCAAAGGTGACATCGTATTTTTCGATATTCCGAACCGCCTTTTCCGCGTCCCAGTTGAATTTAAGTGGTTTGTGTTTTGCCATGCGCAGGAGTATAGCATAGGTGGCATGTGGGGCTGATGATATTAATTATGCTAAATGCCTGGGGTACAATCGTACAATATTGATAATGCAGTGGATATACCCAGCGCGGTCACAAATTGCGCTTTTTTAGAAGGGGATAAGCGCAATTTGTGACCGTGGGCATTATATAAATTCTTTGCAGGGAGTACAGCATGGATGCTTTGATCGCTTCGGGAATTGCCAGCGCCTTGATTGCAGTCGCTACTAAACTTGCTGAAAAAGGGATGGTTGACCCCGCCCTGGAAAGCGGGTTGGAGCCGTTCAAAAAATGGCTGACGAGTGGATATGAAAAGAAGAAAGCCGAAAAAGCCTTGCAAAAAGCTTTTACGGAAGCCATCAAGAAATTGGATGCGCCTGTAAAAGCCAAAGAAGACCTTGCTGGTTTCCTTGCCAATCTAGGTTTGGATCGTCTTCAAACGGATAAAAACCATGCATTGCGCGAGCAATTTGCCCAGGCAGTTTTGAGTTTTGTTGACCCCGCACAAAGCCCGCCGGACGACCTCTTGCGCGCCTTGCGCTGGCCCCGCGATGAAAAAGAAAAGCTTGGTTTGTTACTTTCCAACCTGCGGGCATCCCTTGCAAAGTCTGAGGAATGGAAGCCACTGATCCAACTGGCAGATGCGGCGGCGGAGCGTGATCTGCTGACCGGCATTCTGGAGCGCGTTTCACAGCTTTCGAGCGCCATTGTCAATACCGAAGCGGGACAGGCATTGCGGGTTGTTGTCGAACAGATGGGTCTGACAACAGAGCAGGCTCTCAACATCGAAAAGAAATACCGCCAGTTGGTGGCGGATAAATATCGCAAGCATGATGTGCAGGGATTGGTTCAAGTTGAAAAGATCATCCGCCTGCCGCTCAAAGATGTATATTTGGAATTGGGTTTGATTCCTTTGAATAAACAGCGCAGCGAAGATGAAGAATTCTCGCAGGTTGAACTACTGCAACCCAGTGAGACCAAACGGCTGGAACGGGAAATGAAACAGATAGACGAACGCGTCACCAGCATGTTGGAGGAACAGCCGCGTCTGGTCATTTTGGGAAAGCCCGGCAGCGGCAAGACCATCTCCTTGAAATTCATCACACTCATGCTGACAATGGGGCAGGCTGGCGCGGCACGGCTTGGACTGGATGCGCCCTACCTGCCGATCTACATCCGCCTGGCTGAATTTGCCGATGCCCTGCTTAAACAGCAAACTCTTTCGCTTGAAGCCTTTTTGATCCAATATCTAAAGGATAAATACCCCGGCGTGCCGCGGCAGGATGAATTCTTGCAGGCTGCACTGCAGAACGGAGCCTGTATGATCCTGCTTGATGGGCTGGATGAAGTGGGCGATATTGGCGATAAATTAGTTCGCGGGCAGACCCTGCGAAAAACGGTTCTGCGCGAAGTGCAGAGTTTTACCGACCAGCGCTGCGGGGAAAATTGCAGCAATCGCATTGTGGTCACCAGCCGTTTGGAAGGCTACCGCCGCGGCGACCTGGCGGACTTTGCCGAAGCCGAACTTAGCCCGTTGCGAATCCCCGATGAGGTGGAGGCGTTCCTGTTACGTTGGTTCACAGCATACATACATGAATCCGACCCGGAACTGACCCTTGAAGCGGCGGAGGGACAAGCGCAAAGGAACAACGTCGATCCGCTTATGGATTCGATCAACCGTTCCGATAGCGTGAAATTACTTGCCACCAATCCGCTTTTGTTGACCATCCTCGCCATTATTCATCAGACCATGAACACACCGCTGCCCAACCGCCGTGTGGAGTTGTATAAAGTGGTGGCGGATACGCTCATTCGCAACTGGCGCGGTTCGCAAACGGAACGCGAGAGCCGAATTCTAAAAATGAATATCAGCTCCTCCGATATCTTCCAGATGATGTCTCATCTGGCATTTTGGTTGCATGAGAACAAGCCGGGCGGCACCATGCCGTTGGAAGACTGGCGCACGGAGATCGCAATTCTTTTGCAGGGATACGGCGAACCGGACGAAGTAAAAGAATTGGTGGAGGAATTCCTGCATCACGCCAGTGAAGAGGTTGGGCTGCTGACTGAACGCAGCCCGGGACAGATCGGCTTCTTCCATTTGACTTTGGAGGAGTACCTTGCCGCTGTGGAAATGGCGCGGCAGGATACCGATTTCCGCCTGAAAAAAATAGAAACCTATTGGGCAAACCCGCGCTGGCAGGAGGTCCTTTTACTGACGGCTGGCGAGATAAAAGAGAAATACACGCCTGCCGTGCTGGATGCCTACCTGCACGCCCTGTTGGATAAGGAACATTCCGACCCGGCTCAAATTGGACGCGCCGCTTTCATTGCAGGGCGCGCCCTGGCAGACCTGGGCAAAGGCGGACCCACACGCCAGATTCACAAGGACATCCGTAAGGCATTGGAACTCGTCGCGAAGGATATCGATGCGGATACAAACCAGCCCTCTGTGGATGAACGTGTCCCTGTGCTTTTACGCGCCGCCTGTGCCGATACCGCCGATGAACTTGGGTATCTCCCTGACCTGTACGCCTTTGTTCCTGTTGCCGATTTTGCGATTTCAAAATATCCCATCACCAACCATCAGTACGAGCGTTTCTTGAAGTCCGGGCAGTTTACCCAAAGGGACCTGTGGTGTAACTTCCCGAAGTTCGACGAGAACAGCCAGCCCATGCAGGCGGATTGGGGCGAGGAGGGTTGGAAGTGGCTTCAAAAGGAATTGCAAAACAAAAATAACGACATTCAGGATGACGCATTGTTGCCGCGTTATTGGCGTAACCCGCGCTTTGGTGTGAACCGCCGTGCTGTGCCGGTGGTGGGTATCTCGTGGTATGAAGCCAATGCCTACTGCAACTGGCTTCAGCGCAATTGGGACGACCTTGAGGAAGGCCGGCATGGAATGAAGAAACCAAATGAAATTCGCCTGCCAACAGAAAAACAATGGGCGCAAGCCGCTGGGGGTGACGAAGATAAAAAGCGTTACCCGTGGGATAAAGGCGCGGCGACCGATAAAACTGAAGAAGTTGTGCGCCGTGCAAATATCCGTGAAAGCGGCATTGCCCGCACATCCCCGGTTTGGATGTATCCTTTGGGTGAAAGCACGCAACGCGTGATGGATTTGGCGGGCAATGTGTGGGAGTGGCAGGCGAATTATCGAGACACTGACCATGACATATTGGGTCTGCGTGGCGGCTCGTGGTACTACTATGCTGACAACGCGCGTGTGGCGATCCGATACATCAACCCCCCGTACAACAGGTACTACATCATTGGTTTTCGTGTGGTGGTGTCCCTCCCCAGCGGGTGATCTTGTTCGCGAAGCGTGTTTTCTGCCTGCCCCACGAAGCACAGCGCAGTGGGGTTTTCTGCGTTCTGTTGTTCTTTGGTTTCCCGCCGTTAGGCGGGAAATTTTTTGAAAATATTGGAGGCTTATGAAAACGTATAAACAGCTATATGAAAAAGTATGCGATTTTGAAAATATCTATCTTGCATATAGAAAAGCCCGTAAGGGAAAGAGATACAGGATGCAAACTGCCCAGTTTGAACGTATTCAGGATGATGAGTTGCTGGCATTGCAAGAGGAACTACAAGAGAAAAGCTACAAGCCGGGCGCATATCATTCCTTTTTCATTCACGACCCGAAAAAACGGCTGATCTCCGCCGCCCCGTTTCGCGACCGTGTGGTTCATCATGCCCTGTGCAGCGTCATTGAGCCGATCTGGGAGGCGCGTTTTATTCACGATAGTTATGCCAACCGGGTGGGCAAGGGCACGCACCGCGCCCTCGACCGGGCGCAGAAATTTTCGCGAAAATACAAGTACGTTTTGCAATGCGATGTCAGGCAATTCTTTCCATCCATAGACCACGAAATTCTTTTGAACGAGTTTTCCCGCCTCATAAAAGATAAAGATGTTTTATGGTTGTGCGAATCCATCTTGAAAAGCGGCGATGGTGTCCTGGCGGATGAATATGATATGAAATACTTTGAGGACGATACCTTGTTTGCGGTCAATCGCCCAAGAGGGCTGCCGATTGGCAATCTCACCAGTCAGTTTTGGGCGAATGTATATATGAATGGTTTCGACCATTTTGTGAAACGCGAATTAAAATGCCCCGCCTATATCCGTTATGTGGATGATTTCCTGTTGTTTTCAAACGATAAAAAGCAATTGGCGGTCTGGCGGGCTGGTATTATCGAAGAAACGGCAAAATTGCGCCTGACCTTGCATGAGGACTGTGCTCAAATTTTTCCTGTATCAACAGGTATTCCATTTCTGGGGTTTCGAGTGTATCCCGATCATCGCTTGCTTAAAACCCGCAAGGCTATTCACTTCCGGCGAAAATTAAAACGCTTATTAAGTGATTATTCAAACAGATTGCTCTTGTTTCCTCAATTGAACCAATCCATTCAAGGCTGGGTCAACCATGTCCGTTTTGGGGATACCTGGGGCTTGCGCCGTTCGATTTTAGCAGGGGTGAAATTATGAATGAATCGCCCCTCTTCGTGCGCACCTATGATTTCCTGCTCTGGTTCATTCCCCAGGTTCAGAAATTTCCGCGTGTCTATCGCTTTACCTTGTCTGAACGCCTGCAAAGACTCGCACTTGATTTTCAGGACGGCATTGTGGCTGCGGGAAAATCCCAGGGTGTGACAAGGCTTGAAAAGCTGAAATCTGCCGATATTCAATTGGAGCAGTTAAGGGTTTGGGTCCGGTTTGCGAGAGATAATCAGTTGATTACGGTTAAACAATACGAACATGCCGCGCGCGGCATGGCTGAGATGGGCAGGCTGCTTGGAGCGTGGCTCAAAAAACCATGAGATAGTCCGCTTGAAAAAGTGGTTGTCTGGGCAAGGGTCATAGGGTCTGCGTGGCGGCTCGTGGAACAACAATGAAGACAACGCGCGTGTGGCGATCCGCAACAACAACCACCCGAACAACAGGAACAACAACATCGGTTTTCGTGTGGTGGTGTCCCTCCACAGTTTTGTTAAAGTGCAAGTATGGCTTTCAACCTGCACTTGCCAGCAGTATGTTTCGGCATGTCCGAGCATCGAGGCAATACTGGCTGACCTTCTGCCCGGTTGCATTTGCAGCCAAAAACAAAAAATCCCCGCCCGTTCCAGTACCCATTGGGGACCGTCCGGGCGGGGAAGCCTATTCACTATTCCCAATTCACTA
>JAUXWL010000488.1 GCA_030680155.1 Anaerolineales bacterium | reverse complement strand
TGCTCGCGGATGAGCGGGGTGATTTTTTCGGCAATTTCCTGTTCCTGAACTTCGCGCTCCACAAATTCGTCCAGGCGGGTGTACATGTCACTACAGGACAGTTCCTCGGCGCGCGCCTGCTCAAGCACGTTGAGGAATTTGAGAACCACCTCGTCGGTTAGTTCAGGTTGAGGGGTGAGCGTATTACGAACGCGTTGGATAAAGTGTTTTATGTTCATTCCACGGTTGAGACGATTAATATATCATTAATCTTACTTTTGTTCGAAGGCTAGGAGTACATCCTGCGGGGTGAGTTCTTCCAGGGCGAGGCGTTTTTTCAATCGTAGGCGGGCATCGTGCAGGAGTTTGTAAAGCGCGTTGCGATTGGTTTTCATGCGCCTGGCGGCTTCCTCCATGGGAATATCCTGCAATCCGAGCAGGATAAGCGCTTCGCGCTGTTTCGGGGTGAGTTCCTCCTCCAAAATACGGCGGACACGTGTAATCATGTCCTTGCGTTCTGCCGAGGTTTCAGGGGATGCCTGGGGATCAGCCAGCAGGCCGGGGGGAGGGGGAGCGTCATCATTTTCGGTGAGTTCGTCCAGCGAGGTATCCCGCCAGCGTTTGCGGCGGAGCTCGGTCAGGGCGATCCGAATGGCGATCTTGTGTACCCAGGTGGTGAAGAGACTGCGACCCTCGAAGGTATCGAGTTGGTCCAGCACGCGCAGGAGGGTTTCCTGCGTCACCTCCTCTACGAGCGGTTGAAAGAGCGGGTCATCGGAGGAGAGCCAGCGTGAAAGGGCATAAGGTAAACCTTTTTGGACAATTTCGCGCAGGTCGCCCAGCGCTTCGTCGTAGGGTTCACCTGTGCTTTTTAGGTCTGCGAGCCAGGTTTCGTTGGAGCGGGTTGTCATACTCGCCCCATTATAAGAGGGAATTGGGATGGAATCTAAATTCTTACAAAACTTTGAGATATTTTGATAGGTTGGGTAAGCGCACATGGAAAACAAGGCTCTCCCGCTTTTAATGGGAAAACCCCGTCAACTAAAAAATCTGCCGCGAATTACGCGAATTTTCGCGGATTGGTTTGAAAATTCATGCGAATTAGCGATTTCGTG
>JAUXWL010000487.1 GCA_030680155.1 Anaerolineales bacterium | reverse complement strand
TGGTACACCAAGACACCCAGCAGAAGGATGCCTGCCAGCGCAATCAGGATGTTTCTGTTTTTTTGCGACATGAACGCGAGTGTACCACGCGTAAATGAAATGATTTTAAGTAACTCTCAGCCATCGTCATTGCGAGGGCGTTCTTGTTCTTGCCCGAAGCAATCCCTTACGCCAAAGATTCTTAACCATAACCTAAGTTGCTACCTTGAAATTCAATTGTGCTAAAAAATCTCTTTTTGCCGCGGATTACACAGATTTTCACGAATTTGAGAAAAAATCCGCGCCTATTAGCGGAATTCGTGGCAAGGGTTTTGGATTTCTTGACGCGGTGGCAACTTGAGTTAACCATACATTGCGCAAATTCCGTAGCAGGGTAAGGAAAAGCGCTTCTGTTCAATCAAATAGTCAATTGTTTTTCGACTTGACTCGCCCCTAACGGGCTATTATGATGAAAGCGACTATGGAGAACTCCCCAATTACAACCCTGGACCCTGAAACCCTGCGCGCTGCCATGCGTGCCTGGTCGGCTGGTGTGACGGTGGTGACCGCTGTCCACGATGGACAGCGCCACGGTATGACTGTTAACTCGTTCACATCCATTTCATTGGACCCCGCCATGATAACGATTTCGCTGCAAACTGGCTCGCGGACGCGCGAACTGGTTTCCAGTTCACGCACATTCGGCCTGACCATCCTTTCCACCGAGCAGGCGGATATTTCCGATATTTTTGCGGGGCGGAAGGATGCCGAAGATCGTTTTGCAGATGTACAGACCGAAACACTGGTGACCGGCGCGCCGCTGATTGTCGGTGGGCTGGCATGGCTGGATTGCCGCGTGGTTGAATCCATTGGTGCGGGAATGAACACCCTGTTTGTTGCAGAGGTGCTGGCGGCACGCGGCACGGGCGAGGGCAACCCTTTGCTGTATCACAACCGTTCCTATTGGGGTTTGTCTCCGTTGAAATAAACTGACTGGAGAGCATCATGTCCACAGGATTGACGGATGGGGAGCGGGGGATATTGCTGCGCGTGGCGCGTGAGGCAATCGAATTTGTGGTGCGGGGGAAGAAACTGCCGCCGTTGGATATTCAATCCCTGCCACTGACCTTGCGCGAGAACGGCGCATCCTTCGTGACGTTGACGCTTCATGACGACCTGCGGGGCTGTATCGGCGCACTGGAAGCGTATCAGCCGCTGGCAGAGGATGTGCGTGAGCACGCCGTCGCTGCCGCATTGGACGATCCGCGTTTTCCACCCGTAAGCATAAGTGAACTGGACAGGATCAAGATCGAGGTCTCGCGCCTGACCGCGCCGCATGAGGTGGAATACACTTCGAGCGAGGACCTGCTCCGAAAACTGTGTCCGCATGTGGATGGAGTCATCCTCAAGCATGGACCGCGCCGCGCAACCTTTCTCCCGCAAGTCTGGGAGAAGATCCCCGACCCTGCCGAATTCCTCGATCAACTTTGCCATAAGATGGGCGCGCGCGCCAGTTTATGGCGGGACACAAAATTGCAGGTCTACCTTTATCAGGTCGAAGAATTCCACGAAGCAAAGTAGGTATCTTCCCAATAACCTGGGGATGGCAATACACCGTCCCGAAGGCTTGTCCTGAGCCTGTCGAAGGGTTTCCTTGAAAAACATGGTTGAGCCGTTCAAACCTTCGGGACGTTTCCACTACTTTTTGAGATGATACCGTGGACATTATATAAAATCATACAATCAGCGGTAGAATTGCGGACATGGCTGAAGAGTTCAAGGAAGAGCAAATAGGCAACACCCTGTTCCAGGAAGCGGTGGACGCATTACGCCGCGGGAATAAGCCGCGCGCAAAAGAATTGCTGACCCAACTGCTTAAAACGGATCAGAATAACCCAACCTATTGGATTTGGCTCAGCGCCTCGGTGGATGCCCGGAAGGAACGCATCTACTGCCTGCAAACAGCGCTCAAACTGGACCCTGAAAATGGCACGGCAAAACGGGGTTTGATTCTGCTGGGAGCATTATCCCCTGAGGAGACCGTCCAGCCGTTCCCGATGAATCGTCCGCGCGCATGGGAGGAAAAATTACTGCTGGCAGCGGAAAAGCCAAAGGAAAGAGGCTTCAAGGCTTTCACCAAAAGCCCGGTTGCGCGTTTGATGGGGGTGGTGGTGATTAGCGCGGTCTTGTGCTCTGTGGTGGTCTTTGGGTTTGTCCTGCCGCGGCAGACCAATGTGGTGCCAACTCAGACCAACACGCCAGGTCCTTCACCGACGTTTACTGCAACTCCCACCTTATTTGGGGCAACTGCCGTGCCGACCCTCGTCTTTTCCGGGCCGACGCCGTTATGGGCCTACCTGCCTGAAACCTACACGCCGACCCCGCAATATGTCAATACGCCGCGCTCGGCGGCCGCATCCGATTATTATCGTCTCGCACAGGATTCGCTGAAAAAAGGGGACTTGGACGCCTACATCACGAACATGCGCCTGATCATTCCCATCGAGCCGACCTCGGCGGATATTCCGTACCTGATCGGGGAGGCGTATCGTCTCAAGGGTGAGTCAGCCAACGCCCAAAACGCCTACAACGACGCCATCGACATTGACCCGAATTTCGGTCCCGCCTACGTGGGGTTGGCGCGTATGCGTTTGTTGGCGAATCAAAACTTCGATGCCGAACCGCTATTGCAGCAGGCCATCGAGAACGATCCAAACTATGGAGAAGCCTACCTTGAACTGGCGCGTTTCTACATCTCGCGCGATGACTTTGAGGATGCGTTTGATGCATTGGAGCTTGCCAACCAACTCCTGCCCGGCTCACCGGAAGTGAATCTTTTGTATGCCAGCGCTTATCTTGCTTCTGAGGATGAAGAAAAGGCATTGGAGTATGCAGAACTGGCATACTCGCAGGATATAACCAATCTCGCAACCTACAAACTTATGGGTGACTTGTACATCGCCCGGGAAGATTACGCCCGCGCGGCGGAATCTCTGCGGGTGTACACCACCTTTGAAACGGAAGATGCTCTTTCCTTTGCCCGTCTTTCGCAGGCATATTATGAATTGGGCGAATATAAACTTTCGATTGATGCGATGAACAAAGCCACGACGCTCAACCGCACTGGCTTGCGCAGGTTCTATGTCTATCGCGGGTTGTCACATCTGGAATTGGGGAATGTGGATGATGCGGTGGATGATCTTGAAACCGCCGTGCAGGATGACGATAAACTCTTTATCGCCCGCGTGGGGCTGGCGCGAGGATATTATTTGCAGGAGAAATTCGGCAGCGCCTTCCTGCAAGTGGAGGCGCTGAAATCCATTGCCAGGACGGATGAGGAAAAGGCGCTGGCGCTGTACTGGCGCGCGCTGGTTCAGGAAAACCGCAACGAGATCCGTGATGCGATCAAGTCGTGGAATGACCTGCTTGCCATGGATGAAGATGTGATGACGCCTGAGATGCGCAAAGAGGCATTGGAGCATCTCAAAGACCTGGGCTTCTCGACGCCCACGCCAAAAGTCCCCACTGCCACGCTGACGCCGCGTACAACGGTCACACCCACGCCGACGCACACCCCAACGCGCACTCCCACACCAACCCGAACGCCTTAAGATAAAAAGAGAGACTGGTCAAAAGCCAGTCTCTCTTTTTATCTTTATTTACCTTGGGCAGCCAATCCCGAAGGGATGATAGGATGATAGAACATCGCGCGAATTAACTAATCCCGATGGGATGACATTGGTTTTACAGGCTCTGACACCCCTTCGGGGTTGAATTTGCTAGATTTTCAATAATCTATAATCAGTAGATCACGAAAGCCTCGCGTACTGCGCAGCGTGCGCTCTCTAGCGCAAATCAGGCGGTAGAGACCGCCAATTACGCGCTTTCGTGAAGTACTGATAATCATTTGACCCCTTCGGGGTCATCTCGTAGTGCGTACCATCAGATATTTAGTGTGCAAGCAAACCATGTCAGGAACGGAGTCGAAAGTCTCCTGACTTTCGAGCAAAATCTGGAGATTTTGCAGTCCGCGCTGACAACCTTACATGCACAAGATCTTTATTTCGTTGCTCTGCATTCCGCACAGGGACACAACGCCCGCAGGTAATGCCAGTTGTAAATACCGTAATCGTGCCCATCCTCCCAGACGAGGGTCAGGGCGTAGGAGCCTGTGGCGACCACATTGGCGATCTGCGTGGAAGGCGACTGCACAATGGGCAATGTGAACACACCCTCATCGGGTTCGGACTTCATGTTCTCGTGCCCGCCACGGCAGGAGGCACAGGGGCAGGCGGCTCGCAATAAACTGAAGGGATATGCGCTGATATGCCCGCTATCCCATGTGATGGTGAGTTCGCGCTTGCTTTTATTGGCAGTGACATTGGTTGGTTTTTCAGACATTTCTTTTCCTTTTAATCCCCCTCTCCTGAAAGGGAGAGGGGCTGGGGGTGAGGGTCATTTTACGGCGAAGGCACAACGGCTAGGAAATTCCCTGCCGCCCAGCCGGCGCGGGTTTCATCATACGATGCGGCGAGATACCACCAAACATACCCATCGGCTTCCTGCGGACCGTCCTTGACGAGAAAGGTCTCCGATTCTTCGCCGCGGAAGACGGTTTCGGTGTTCAACCCAGGCGCCGAGCGGATGCGCAACCCGTCATTGCCGGTGCCGCTGATTTGCACGTAGCCGTCAATGTGGATGCTGTTCGGGTCGAAGCTGGGTGTGGCGTTGGGGTCGGGCGTGGGGGGCAGGGTGGCGGCGGGGGTATGTGTTGGGGCGGGGATCATGGTCAGGTCGGCAGGAGCAAACCCAACGTCAGGAGAGAAGCGGGGGGATGTCCAGCCGATGAGGATGAGGGTGATGAGGAGCAATATCCCTGTGACGCTGAGCGTGCCGAAGATCACCGTGCGGGTTAGGTAGGGGCGTAAGTCCATGTTATCTCTTGGGATTTTTCAACAAGTATAAAGCGTGTTCGGGCATCAGCACTTTCAGCGCGCGATGTTGGATGGTGATTTCGGCGCTGTGCCCGCCGAGGACGGGATCGCCGTCCACCTGAATGGCGAAGGTGGCATCGGACTCGATGCGCGCGGTGTGAAAGGGGATGCGCCGCGCATGCTCGGAGTTGAGATGCCGTCCGGAAACCAGATCAAAAAAATGGCGGAAGGTATCGGCGAGGCTGTCGCCGCTGAGCAGCCACATGTCCATTTCGCCGTCGTCGAGCAGGGCGTTCGGCGAAAGCAGCGACATGCCGCCCGCGTAATGGCGGATGTTGTTTGCAACCGCAACCAGGTAATGACCTTCAACCAGTTTGCCGTCGGCATACACGCGCAGGTCCATGCCATGCCAGAAGGTTGCCTCCCAAACGGTGGTGGCGAAAAAATGCGGCACGGAGATATGCTTGAAAAATCGCGGACGCGGCTCGATCTTGCGGATGGTTTCTGCATCCAAACCGATGCCTGCCCACAACAAAAACGGACGGTCATTGCACACGCCGACATCCACATATTGCGGTTCGACGTTCGCCAGCAGGCGGGCGTTCTCGCGCAAATTCCACCACTGAAACCAACTGAAGGGTTTTTGTCCCTGCTCGATGGCCCAGACGTTGGTAGTCCCCGCCGGCAGGACGGCCAGCGCGGTTTCGGTATTGAGCAAACCACTGGCGACTTGACCCACTGTGCCGTCGCCGCCGATGGCAAAAACCGCATCATAATTCTCCGCTGCGGCCTGGTGCGCGGTTTGGGTGGCATGGGTGCCGCTGAGGGTTTCGGCGATATCCACGTTCCAGCCCGCAGCATGAAGTGGTTTCATAATTCCGCGTACAAAGCGCCCCACGGGGTAACGTCCCGCTGTTGGGTTGTAGAGTAAAAGTCCCTTTCGCATGGCGGGGATTATAACCGCGCTTGTGCATTCACTCTCTCTTCGCGAAAATTCCCGGAGCGCGGACTTCAGTCCGCAATGCCAGTGCAGACTAAAGTCTGCGCTCCGATTTGTGCGCCCAGCATGGGCGCACAACAAAGTGACAGTCATCTTTAAGATGACTGTCACTTTGTTAACGAGCAAGCAGTTCGTCGTACTTCCTTCTCACCTCGCGGATGTCCTCCCACATCAATGATTTTGGTGAGCCGGGTTCACGGGATTGATTTCTCAATAAGTAGGAGGGGTGAAAAATGGGCATTACCCAATACGTATTTATTTCCAGCCACTTGCCGCGCAAAGTAGTGATGCCTGTTTTCCCATGGAATTGATGAGCTTCTGAAGTTCGTTGGGCAATAAATCGCCTTATCTTAACCGCTTCATCCAGCCGGATACGCTGATCCCTTATCTTGGGATTTTCATTTGGCAAATTCTTTAATGATCCTGTCTGTTAATTGAATTGCAAACCCCAAATAAGTTTCGACGGAAAGATTTCGTAAACGTATCAGGGTGGCTTCATCCACATCCAATGTCTCCAGCCATGATCTGAAATCTGCTTCGGTCAGGGCGCGCCCCCGCGTCTGATGCTTGAGCGTCTCGTAGGCGTCGCTGCGCCCCACCGCACGCAGGATGGTTTGCGCGCCTTCGGAGATGATTTCCCAGTGGGCATTTAATTCCGCTGTGAGTTTTTCCTCATTCGGAGCAATGCGCTTCATTCCACGCTGGAGGTTGGTCCACGCCAGCAGGGTATGACCCAGCGCCGCGCCAAACGTGCGGCGGACCGTGGAGTCGGAGAGGTCGCGTTGCAGGCGCGAGACCATCAGCTTTTGAGCGTAGTGAACAAAGAGCGCATTGGCAACACCGAGATTACCTTCGGCGTTCTCAAAGTCAATCGGGTTGACCTTTTGCGGCATGGTCGAGGAACCGACTTCGCCCGCGACCACCGCCTGCTTGAGATAATCATCGCTGATGTAGCGCCACATGTCCTGCGAAAAATCGATCAGGATGGAGTTGAACATCCGCAGGGCGTCGAAGTAACGCACCCAATTATCGTAGGGCAGGATCTGGTTGGTAGCGAAATTCGGTTCAAAGCCGTAACTGGAGATGAAATCGGCGCTGAACTGGAGCCAGTCCACTTGCGGGGCGGCGGAGTGCAGGGCGTTCAAGTTACCGACTGCGCCGGTCAATTTTGCTTCGAACTTGTGCGCGGCAATTTCAGCTGCGGCTTTTTGGAGGCGGGCGATGTAGACAGCGATCTCCTTGCCCAATGTGGTCGGGACGGCGGGTTGTCCGTGCGTGCGGGCCAGCATGGGCAGGGCACGGTGGGCTTTGGCGAAGTCTGTTAGTTGATGTAGTACATTGTGAATAACGGGAAGTAGAACCGCGTCGCGTGAATCACGCAGGGAGATGGCTTGGGCGATGTTGTTCACATCTTCAGAGGTCAAGCCGAAGTGCAGCCATGAAAGCATGTCATTCAATGAAGTGGATTGTAATTTTTCGCGCAGAAAATATTCGATGGCTTTCACGTCGTGGCGGGTTTCGCGCTCAAAGGCTTGGATGGCTTCGGCGTCGGCGAGACTGAAGTTTTGGGAGAGCGATGGCAGCAGGGCGGTTTCGGATGCGCTCAAAGGGCGAGTCAGGCCGGTTTTGGAAAGAGCAGATAAAAGGTCCAGCTCGATGCGGACTCTGTCACGCAAAAAAGCAAACTCGGAGAAATGATCCCGCAGGGGGGCAGTCGCGTCTGCGTAACGTCCATCCAGAGGGGAGAGAGCGTGAAGGGGATTAGTCATGGTTGAGGTATCCTGAGATCATGGTGTCGTAGTGTGCGGTGATTTGAAAGCCTTTGACGGCGAGCTGTTTGCGCGTTGAGAAATGAATCTCGCCGTGCTGCAACGCTGAGATGATTTCATTGTAATCGGCTGGGTCGCAAACGAGCGTAACGCGTTCGTGATTTTTCGCCGCCGCGCGGATGAGGGTTACGCCGCCGATGTCTATGTTTTCGATGGCATTGGCGTAGGTGGCATCGGGTTTGGCGATGGTCTCCTCAAAGGGATAGAGATTGACGGCGACGAGGTCGATGTAATCCCAACCGAGATCGAGAAGTTGTTGGTGGTCTTCGTCGGTGGGACGGGCGAGCAATCCGCCGTGGATGGCGGGATGCAAAGTCTTGACACGTCCGCCAAGAATTTCGGGCGACTTGGTGTAGTCTGCGACTTCGGTGACGGGGATATCCTTTTCGCGCAGAAGTTTGGCTGTCCCGCCAGAGGCGAGGAGAGTCCAGCCGAGGGAGGCGAGACCTTGGGCGAATTCAACGAGTCCAGTTTTGTTGTGGACGGAGAGGATGGCGGTGGGCATGTGATTCCTTTCGAAGTGAGTTTGCTCAACGGATGCACTCAACGGATTGAGCACGGATGCACGGATGTGTTTAACGGATGCACTCAACGGATTGGGCACGGATGCACGGATGTATTCAACGGATGCACTCAACGGATTGGGCACGGATGCACGGATGTACTCAACGGATTGAGCACGGATGAGCGGATGTGGTCAACGGATTGAGCACGGATGCACGGATGTGTTCAACGGATGCTGCGCAAACGGATGCACGGATGGTTAATCGGATGTTATGAGCAGTTCCTTTATGGTTTTCACTAAAAGTTTGTGTTCTCTTTGGTGGATACGCGTTTCAAGTACTTCAAGTGTGTCATCTTTGTGAATGGGGATAATCTCCGTTGCAAGCACGGGACCGTTGTCCACGCCTTCATCGGGGACGAGATGAATCATGATGCCTGTATGGTCGATCTGACCGCGTTGATAGGCTTCGAAGGCGCGTTCGATGGCGTGCGTGCCAGGGAAGGTATCGGGAAGGGCAGGATGAAGGTTGATGACTTTGTTCGGGAAAGATGAAAGAAAGGAAGAGGAAAGAATCCGCATCCAGCCAGCGAGGATGATGTAGCTTGGTTGTTTGGTGGTCACGTAGTCTGATAGTCGTTTGTCGTATTCTTGGCGGGTTTCGTTCGTGAGTTTCGCAAAATGAATGGCTTCAACACCTGCATTCCTGGCGCGGACGAGTCCATGGGCGTCTGCTTTGTTGGAGATGACGCAGACAACGGAAGCGGGAAGTTCGCCTGAAGCGCAAGCATCGAGAACGGCTTGTAGGTTAGAGCCGTTTCCAGAGATGAGGACGACGAGACGAGAAGGAGCAGTCATCAGTAACCAGTGAGCAGTAATCAGTAATCAGTAATCAGTGAACAGTGAACAGTAACCAGTGAGCAGTTTAGTGGTGGAAAAGGCGCAGACTTGAGAAGACCATCGTCATGCCATATTCATCACAAGCGGCGGTGACATCTTCATCGCGGTTGGAGCCGCCTGGTTGCAGGACGTATTTCACTCCGCTTTTGGCGGCGCGGTCAATCGAGTCGCGGAAGGGGAAGAAGGCGTCGGAGCCGAGTGTCACATCGGTGAGTCCATCGAGCCAGGCGCGGCGTTCTTTGGTGGTCAACTGATTGGGGATTTCAGTAAACACGTTTGCCCAATTTTTTTTCTCAGCTTCCGTTACATCGGGCTGCAGGAACTGGTCAATCGCGTTATCGCGGTCGGGACGTTTGACGCCTTCCTTGAATGGCAGCGCGAGCATGGATGGATGCTGGCGCAGTCGCCACAAGTCCGCTTTGGAGCCAGCGAGGCGGGCACAATGCACACGTGACTGCTGTCCCGCGCCGACGCCGATGGTCTGTCCATCTGCGACATAACAAACGGAATTCGATTGCGTGAATTTGAGCGTGATCCATGCAATAAACATATCGCGGATGGCGGATTCGGGCAGGTCTTTTTTCTGGGTGACGATGTTGGCAAAATCGTCACGCGTCACAAGGCGGTCATTGCGGCGCTGTTCCATACTCACGCCGAAAACTTGGCGGGTCTCGGTCAGTTGCGGTTCGTAGGCGGGGTCAATTTGAATGATGGCATATTTACCCTGTTTCTTTTTTTTCAAAATCTCCAACGCTTCTGGTTCGTA